>NZ_JAYGIH010000082.1:0-47381 GCF_034932455.1 Leptolyngbya sp. CCNP1308
GAAGCTAGAGAATCACATCGGGGCAATCTGGATGTTCATCCATGACTACAATCGCCGAGTCAGAGAGAAGCTGTCAGAAAGGGAAGCCCCTTTACTTTCCTCTGTCCTTTACTAAAATGCACTACCCTTTACGCTTTCCTCAGTTCTGCTAGTCCTCTACACCGCTTGTAAATTAAAGCTTAACAAAGCACTAAGATTGCAAAATCTTATGCATGGTCAAACCAAGCTCAGGAAACGTAGCAGAAAGGATACGTTCATCCTCTTTAAGCTACTGCATCTCATACTGCTTCTGCTCATTTAGCCTATTAATCAGCACCGACGGCTGCTTAGGGTTGCCCAAATAGTTGCGACTTCCCAACGCCAAATAATCGACGATCCAGTACTCTAAAATACCCAATTGGCAATACTTATCAATATAGTCATCCTTCCAACTACCAGAAATCACCGATCGCCCCTTACTCCTCAACCATCAGCATCCGCTTGGCAGAAATACTCTTGAGATGGCGTTTCACCGTATTGACGCTAACAAACAGCTTCGCTGCGATTTCCTTATAGCTGCAATCCGCGTGCCGCAGCAGCCAAACATCCTTCTCCCGAGGCGTCAGCTTGTACCGCACCGCTTCCAGCAGCGCCGTAGCCTGCGCCGACCTCGACTGGTCTTCCAACAACACCAGCAGGTAAGCCTCGGAGTCATGCGGCAACTCTAACCACTGCACCTTAGCCCGAACCAGCTGATTCTTAGCCCCTGTCAGCGTCTGAGTTGGCACCAAAGCTATATCTTCAAACAGACTACGGCTTTCGATCATGTGCCTACACATTACCCACAGACCAAGAGGAATAGCACGGGCAGAACGTTGACCTTCCTGCAACACCTGGCAAAGCCTCCGCCCCTCCTGATTGCTATAGAGACAGGTTCCATCCTGAGTCAGCAACAACACACCATCTGCAAATCCCTCAAAAAGACGGCCCAACACAGCCAACTCCGCTTCTTTGGGTTGCTCTTGACTTTCAGAAAACCGGGCTGGGCGAGCATCTGCAATGGTGGGCAATAAACTTAAAGTCACCATGGGGGCACCTGCGTAACTCATAGGGAGATTTGCTTTCAGCCCAGTGTCACCAAGGCATCCGCCCCAAAGCCAATCCCCCAACGCGATCGCCCAAAGTCCCGCCACACCTAGGTAACCAGGCTCAGATCATGCCTCCGCATTGGGGATTCCCCAAACTTCATCATCAACGAACCAGCAATTCTTTCAGGTCTCTAACAGGCATTTCAAAATAGACTGCACAAAAAGCGATTGCCCTCCTAAATTGAAGAGCGATCGCACAATCATCAACCCAAGGCTAAGTAATCTGAATAGGCTCAGTTAAACAGAAGTCGTTGCTGCTTAAACTGGGTGCTCCAGATAAAGTAGCAAAATGCCCACCCTGAACAGATGACGAATCAAACCCTGCAAGACTGCCATTTGGGTTGTAAAACAATTTGCCATTGCCAGCGTTATAGACAATGTCAGCTCGGCTGAGGGCCGCCGCCGCATCACTGGTAACGAGGGCAAATTCTGAAATGTCGCTAAACCCAGCAGTACCTACGAGACTACCGCGACTGGCTAAGGTTGTGAATGTAGCCTTAGACAGCTCGATTTTATCGGAACCGCGCTCAAAAAAGATAATAGTATCAACTCCCAAATCTCCGTTGCTAAAGGCTCTCCCTGAGTCAAAGATATAGCGATCAGCCTCTGCATTTCCAAGCAAAGTATCATTGCCTGCTCCACCAATCAGACGATCGTTACCCCCTCCGCCAAGTAAGAGATTATCACCTCTGTTGCCTTTGATAACATTGTCGAGGTCATTACCTGTCCCACCAAGATTCGTTGCACCGAGCAGAGTCAGATTTTCTACATCAGCACTTAGCCTGTAAGAAACCGACGAATGAATAATATCGATGCCTTCGCCAAAGAATTCAAGGACGCGATCGTCTATATTGTCTACGACATATGTATCTGAGTCTGGACCTCCCTGCATAACATCTGCGCTGACTCCGCCATCCAGGCGATCGCCTCCCGTACCGCCAATTAAAGTATTACTACCACTATTGCCTATGATAATATTGCTAAAGATACTACCTACGCCATTAAGATTTGCCGTACCAAATAGGGTCAGATTTTCTACATTGGCGCTCAGTGTGTAAGAAATCGACGCATAAACAGTGTCAGTGCCTTGATTAGCCACCTCAACAATGTGATCGCCTATATTATCGACAATATAGGTATCTGCTTCCTGTCCACCCTGCATAAAATCTGCGCCTGCTCTACCATTCAAAAAAATCAGACCCGTACCCGCCAAAAAGTCGATCGGCTCCATCTCCTCCATAGAGGTTATCTGCACCCCCTTCACCTAATAAGGTGTTATTGCCGACGTTCCCCCAAATGTAATTTGGTAGATTGTTACCTGCACCATTAAGGTTCGCATTGCCCAGTAGGACCAGATCCTCTACATGGGCTCCTAGACCGTAAGAAATCGATGCTTAGTGGTGCAGAAAACTCCTGAAACTCTTATGGATAAAGGATTCTCGCTGAGACAGCAGATTTAGGATTTATCAAGAGATCGAACGAAGGCAATGGGTTTCAGAGGCTATTTTGACCGCCTGGGTCGTCCATCATGAGACTCAAAAAAGTTTTCTGCACCACTAAGGAAATCGATGATTGAACAGTATCAATGCCTCCATTCAAAAGCTCGACAACACGATCGCCTTGATTGTCTACAGTGTAGACATCAAAACCACTGCCTCCATACATTAGGTCAGCGCCATCTCCACCATCAAGGCGGTCATTACCCTCACCACCATAGAGTTGGTCATTAGCTCCTCGGCCTTCAAGAATGTCATCTCCGGCAAATCCTTGGATAATATCAATCCCATCATTGATGTTGATGAAGAGAAAATCTTCTCTGTCTCGACCAACCAGCTTTGAACGAACTACTCCGTTATCGCTAAACGCTGTTCCATTAATTCTGTTCGGCATGATTTAAGATCTCGCTTATAGGGCAGCAGATTTGCTGTGAATCAAATTTCACGCAACTAGCTGCCCCAAAGCCAGTGATTCTTTAGAAACCTTTTAAGCCTTGTCAGCACTGCCATAGAGGGCCTAAGCCAAGCAGCCTACCTTGGGGATTCCCCAAACTTTTCAGCCTCAGTTAGTCCCAAGTTCCCCAAAGAATTCTTCTTTAGAGACCCACAGAAGCTAACTCTCATGCCCAGAAATCGGAAACTCACGCTTCACCTCGATCGCAAAATCTGACTCTGCTTTACTGCTGGCAACCATGGGCAGACTACCTTCTGCCGTAATTTTGAGATTGAAACTCAAGATGATCTCTTCGACCTCTGCGATCGCCAGATCTCTTGGTAAGGGTGCGCCCAATCCAGATGTTTGTGCATTTCTCATCAGTAGCACTCCAGCGCAGACCGGCGGCTTCTGCCGGGCGGCACCCTGTATTGAGCAGAAAGTACACGTAGGGATAGTAGTGGGCGTAGTAGCGATCGCCCTCAAAGATCTCCAAATTTGCTGCACCTCGGCGTGGGTAAATGGCCTAGACTTTGACTTCAGGTCGTCCTTCACCTTCACCAGTTTTCAAGGATCAAAATCCTGACGTTCCCACTTTTAGCATTCCGATAGGGTCGCTAGGTGATGACCCTTAGGCCGATCTTTAGACCATCGCGAATCGTCCGAGGCTTCTAGTACTGCCGGAGAAACTCGACAAACTTCTTTGCCTTTTCGACCTCGATAAAATCTACTTGGTTAGTTCGCCGAGGTTTCATACCTGATTAGCATCTGGCTGGGGTACAAAAAAGAGTTTGGTGTGGATGTGATTGCCGTGAACATGCAATTCGCAAGCTCTGCCGACCCGCCATTTAGGGCCGACCTGGCCCTGGCAGAGACTCCACAGCGCCTCAGCATAATCTTGGGGGCCACCTAATTGCTTAAACAATCGGGCGATCGCCCGATGCTTCTCAGCATCCTCGGGTACTAGGGCCCAGCCTGAGTTGGCAATAGATAGGCCGGGGCTATTCTGGTTATTCAACGAAGTAGCAATCACCCAACGGCCTGAATGCCCCGGTCGTTTGAGCAGATGCCCCAGCACCTCTAGCGCCATTGGCCAGTGCCCTGGCGCAATGCCCTCCGCCACCTCATGCACCAAGGTATGGCGATGGAGCAGCCAATGCACCTGCACCCGTTTTATCCCCGCTGAGGTAGCCTCTAGTCGCACTGCCCAGGGCCGCCCCTGGTGGACAGGGATTGCTACCTGCTCTAAGCGGTCCTGCTGCTGGGGCGTGAGCAGGCATTGCAATCGCTTTAGGGCGCAAGCCGGGTCGGGATCGCGCAGATCCACATAGACAGACTGCCGGGTTTCTGACCAGAACAACCAGGTGCCCATAGAGGCATGGTCGGCTGGCGGCAACCGATCCAAACCCTGGGCCAAATAGCCCAGGGTGGGGGGCGGCAAAAGCTCCGTGAGCGCGTTGGCATCAAAGGGGTCGGCCAAGCGTAGGCCCACCTGCAAATCGGGTGGGCCGGGTGCTGCTACGGTGAGCTGCACCAGAGCACCGGCATCCAGACAGGAGCGGGCTGCCCCGGCCTGCACCACCGCCGCCAGTTTTTGGGCCAGGGGCGCGGCCTCGCGGCCGTAGCCCGCCAGCAGCGCCGCCCTCAGCAACAGAGCTTCCATGCTTAGAACCCTGGTATCAGTTCAAGGGAAGTACCCGAGTGCTCAATCCACTCGCCCTGGCGCATACCTGTTGAGCGATAAAACTCGGTGACTCGATATCGGTAGCTCTTAATCTGCGGGTCTAGGATGGGAATCGACCAGGTGAAGTCTGGCTGATCGGTGCCGCGCAAGAGCATGGCGTAATCCCACAGCAGGTTGTTGGCCGCGTCTTCGTAGCGCAGCTCCACCTTGACAGCCAGTAGGTCACCCGCCGGAGGCACCAGCAGCGTTACCTGCACCGGAATCACATCCACGGCTCTGACGCCCACTGTGAGCAGACCGTCGGCGTTGCCCTCAGTCCACTCAATAATGTCGATATCGCCCGATTTTTTGATCAAGGTGGCCTGGTATTGCCAGGTGCGATGGTTGGGGTCTTCTAGTCGCACACTCCACTCCTCTAGCTGGGCGTGGTTGATCAGGTCAAAATCGTCTTCGACGATGCGATTGTCGTGCTCATAGCGCAGCCGCACATTGACCCGCTCAAACTCATCACGGGGGTCCATGAGAATCACCTGCACCAGCAGCGTGTTTTCCCTGGGCTCGTTGATCACAATCAGCTCTTGCAGGGTCCAGTCTTTGGCGGGCAAGGGCACCTGCGCCCCGTCTTTGTAAAAGATGGTGCCCGTGGTGTGCAGGCGGTTGTCTTCCAGATCGGGTTCGGGGCGAATTACCAGGCGGTGCTGGGAACTGGTGGACGACAGCAGTAGGTTTTGGCGATAGGGGCCGTAGCTGAGGGCCACCTGGGCGCGTTCGATCAGATCGTAGTGCATGATACCTGCCGCCAGATCAACCATCACAGCGGGGGTAACATCGCGGGGATGGATGACGAGGTTGCGCTCGGTGGTGCGAATCCAGCCCTCGGAATCGGCGTTGGCGGCCCCGACGCTGGTAACGGCTCCGCGCTGGTCGCCCAGGGCTACGTCGGGCAAAAAGTTGACCGTCACTCGGTAGTCGTACCAGTAGGCTATTGGCAGTTGGGGGTCGTCGTTCTCGTGCAAGACGCCGACCTTCCAGCTGTCGGTCTCCTGCTCGGGGGTGAGCAGCAGGTCGCCCGTGCGCTGAAACCCACCAGTACCATCGGGGCCGTAGCGAATTTGAATGGCGATGGAGTCGATGCCTTCCTGCTGCCACTGGGCCGTGGTCGAAGCGGCGATCTCCAGCCACTGGAAGAAATCGATCGCCCCGTCGGCTTCAAGCACGTAGTCGGCTGGGTTGATAGCATCGAGAATCAGCTGTCCCTGGGGATGCACCTCCTGGGTGCGGGCCTTACGGGAGTTGAGTTCGTAGGTAGCGGTAATTTTTTCTTCCTGCTGAATGATCTCCAGGTTGACTTCAAAACTGGCCTCGACCTTGCTAGTGCTGCTGCCTTGGCCGGGGGTGGCGCTACCGCCCCGCTGTAAGTGGCCGCGCAAAATTGACTGGGGTAAGCCATTGCCGGGTTGAGATGCCTGGGGCCGGGTCAGAGTGCCTCGCAGTACAGTCTGGGGGCGGCCAGGCCGCTGGGCGCGAATCAGCACCACCCGGTGCTGGGGTCTGCCCCCACGACTGTTGGCTGGGGCGCTGTCGTTGCCCAGGGTCGGAATTTGATTGGTTCTCGCCTGGTCATGCCCATGGGCTCGACCGTTGATCGGAAAGCGCCCGACAATTAAATTGCGGGCGACCTGTAACCGCCGGTCAGAGAGGACTTGATTAGTGGCTTGTTGGACTGAAGTATCAATATTTTGATGATTTTCAAAGCTGGCGTGGGCGTCTAGCTCCAGGGTGGTGCCGGGGGGTAGGGTGCTGAGCCAGGCATCTAGGGCACTGGGGCCAGTCGCGGTGCTAGATGCCGCCCGCGAGGTCGTTAGAAATCTGGCTCCTTCGCTGGCGGGGGGCGGCAGGGTGCCTTCGGGCGGCTGGGGGTTGCGGCTGGAGTAGCCGCTGACATCGCTAGCGCTGGTGGGGCGATCATAGTCAAAGAAGAGATGGAAGACCTCTTCCGTCGCCTGGGTGGCGGGCCAGGTAATTTCCACCTGGCGGGTTTCGCCGGGGGGCACCTCCACAGCCAGGGTGCTGCCGGTTAGGGGAGCACCCTGGAGCGTGCTGGCGCTATTGCCGACTCGGGCGGTAGCCCCTTCTCCCCTCAGGGTCAAGGTTTCGCGGGTGCCGCTGGCGGCGGCTTGGAAGGGGGCGACCCCTCGGTCTGGGGGCACTTCGCCGGGGGCCTGGGTCCACTGGGCGGGCTGCCGCTCTGCCGAGGGCTGCCCCTGGGTGGCAGGCCAGGTAATTTCGACGTAGCGGGTTTGCCCGGCGGGAACGTCTACCTTTAGGCGGGCACCGTCTAGGGTCGCAGGCTGCAACGACCCAGCTTCGGTGCCGGTCTTGGCGATCGCCCCAGTCCCTCTAACCACTAACGTCTCCTCGGTGCCACTGGGGGCAGGCTGAAACGCTTCCAGACCCCGTTCGGCAGGGAAGTTTTGGGCGGGCTCCTTGCTGTCCTCCGTCCAGGTGGCATTGACTCGGCCCGACTGCGGTGGGTTGGTGCCTGACCCGCTGGGGCTGGCTGAGCCGTTGGCGCTGCCGGACGGGGTGCCTCCAGAGGAGCCGCCTTCGGCACCCCCGGCTGCACCGGCCAGATTGGCCATTTGCCCGACCTGGGCTAGGGTCGGTTTGAACCAGGTAGAGCCCATCAAATCGCGAATAATGCCGTTGATCTGCTCTTGATTGACGGCGTCGCGGCCATTTTCCCCTGGGATGGGGTCAACTTCTTCGACCAGAATGGCGCGGTTTTCTTTGAGTTCTTTCATCAGCAGGTGAAAGCCCGCTTTGCCCACGAAGGAACTATTGCCACTACTGGCGGCAATTCCCGCCCGCAGGCGCAGATCCAGGTGTTCGTAGACCCGCTGGTAATCGACGGTAATTTTGAGGTTGTAGGCGGGGCCAATGCCCGCGTAGGTGAGGTGGTAGAGGGCCAGGGCCATGGTATCGCCGCCGGCTTCGATCACCTGCTTCATCAGGGCAGCACCGTCGCGATCGAGCACCACGCTGAAGGCGGCCCGCTGGGTGCCGTAGAGGGCTGGCACGGTAGACCCAGCAATTTTGCGCACAAAGGGCTGGTTTTCATCGTCTCGGGATGTGCCCAGCAGCACCAGCTCGACGGAGCCATTCATGAAGGGCACAGGCACCAGGTTGGCTTGGCTGCCAAACCGCCGCTGCACTTCTTCGCGCACCTCCTCTAGCAGCTGATCGCTGACCCGTAGATCGACATCCAGGTTGAGAAAGCCGCCGCCGTTTTCCATGCCCTGGGGAGTCGGGGCGTTGGGGTCGGGACGATAGAGCACCAGCCGCAGGGCGTAGTCATCGTCGTCTTCGGCGCTGCGGGCAATTTTGGGCACCTCGGGCGGCAGGTAGTAGAAGGTGTCGGGATTGCTGAAGTCTTTGAATAGGGTTAGACCGCGAAAGTAAAGAACGGGCTCGTCGTAAAGCATAGTGAAACCTCGAGGGAATGGGTTAAGGATGGATGAGGGAGGGAGTCGGCAAAACGGTTAGGGCGGCGGGTTGAGGCCAGTGACTTTCGTGAACATGGCCGGAGTTCATGAATTCGTGCACCGTTAGCTCAGGCGGCGGGGCGGTAGCCGGAACCACTAAAATCAGCTCGGTCTGATCCTGGTCTTGCTGCAAAATTTGGCGGGTTTGGTGTTCCCCAGAAGCCAGGATGAGCTCGATCGCAAAGCTATCCCGCTGGGCTGGCCCGCCCTCTAGCAGCACCACTTCGGTGGTGTAGGTGGCCATGGGCTCGGTGGCACCGATGACCAGGGTGGTGGCGTCGCTGTATGACCAGGGCTGCTGCTCCAGCCTGCCGCTGTGATGCATGAGGGAAACTCGGTAGCGGTAGTGGCGGGGGGTGCCCCGCAAACGCCGCAGCCCAACCCGCTGGGGGGTGCGATCGCCCCCATCCCAGGTAACGGCTCGCTGGTGCTCAAAGCTGCCTGATCCGTTCTCTGGCCCGGTTTGCAGTTCGACCACCAGGGTGGCCACCTCCTCTAGGGGCAGGGGCACCAGCAGTAGTTCCAGGGAGGCCCCAAAGGGACTGTCGAGGATGAGAATGTCTGCTTCTAATAGCCGGGGCGGTTCGACGTAGCTGGGTTCGCCGGGGCGACCTCGCCAGTGAGCGCTAAACCAGACGGGACCAGCGCCCACCGCCGGTAGAAACAGGTCGGCACTGCGGGTGTGGGTATCCAGGCGCAGCGAGCGAGCGGTCTCGGCGGGGCTATTGAACACCAGTTCGACGTGGTCTAGCCAGGCAAAGTCGATGGGGCTGGCGATCGCCGTCACCACCCGAGGCGGAAAGAGTCGCCGGGGCGAGATCTGAATCAGCCCGCCCTCAGCTCTCAGCCAGTCGGTGGTTTGGCTGGGGACATGGGTTTGCTCGGGGTCGGGGTGCGATCGCACCCGATACTGCACCGGCTCCGTCGGCACCCGGCTGAGGGTAAAGCGCTCCTCAAAGCGATCGTCGGTCAGGATGATGGTGTGATCGATGGGGCGATCGCCCGCAATACCGACAGACTTCTCAGGGCTCCAGCTCAGCTCCACTTCAACCGCAGACAATCCCAGCCGGGCCAGTTCTCGCTCCCCCCGCACCGTCATCTGCATGGGAGCAGGGGTCAAATCCACCCAGTGGATCACCTCAACCGCCGCCTGGGTGCCCAGCAGATCCACTAGGCTAGCCGCCGCATAATGGCGAATGGGCATCGCTCGCCGCTCCAAAAAGCTCCAGCGGGATGTCGTTTCCAGTTCTTCCCGGCGGGCTGTCAGGCGAAAGCTGAGTTCGAGGGCAGCCACCGAGTCGTCGTTGAGCAGCGGGGGTTTCTCCGCCGGGGGAAAGGGTGAAAACATACGGGCCACTAGCTCCTGGCCGACCCGACGCAAGGCCTCGGCTCGCTGGCTTTCTACATCGCCGCTCTCGTCTACCACCCGCAGGCGGATCAGGTTGTCGCGGACCAGCTCTTCCCAGGTGATCGCCAACCGGGCCGCACCGTAGGGGGTGGTGAGGGCTCCCTCTACCGTCAGGCGATCGTGAATGGCGTGCAGGTCGGCCTCCGCCTCGATGCCCAACGGCCCGGCTAGCCCCAGCATTTCCAAATCAAACACCACCACGGTGGGCAGGGCATTGCCCCGCAGCGCCGCATCGGCCAAAGCGGCCCCGGCAGCATCTAGCCGAGCGGCCACCAGCGCCAGGGGGTTTCCCAGCAGCGACGGCATGCCCATCGATAGCGACAGGGGAGCCAGTTCGTCGCCGTCAAGCCAGCCCGTCAGCCGGACTTCTCCTGTGCGCCAGTGGGGGGGCAACAGCAGAGGGGGCTCACCAGACTGAGACAACCTGGTACGGACTGTCTCCATCTGCTCGGCGCTGGGGGCCAGCTCGGCCTCAAATTGCAGCAGGCCGCCCTGATTGTCTTCGCCCCGAAAGAGCCACAGCGACAGCTGTGGGTGTGGATTGGCCACCAGCCGAGGGGCATCGGCCAGCCCATAGCGACGCTGTTCGTCGGCATGGTCAAAAAAGACCGTTAGGCCGTCGATGAATTCAGGGGGTCTGCCAATGTCCAACATGGTGCTTCACCGTGGAAAGTTACTGAACTCACACCCGTAGAAACTGGGCGGCGTCGATGCGCCCCAGGCCCCAGTCATCCACTCCATCGGTGGGGCGGCGGGTGCTGGCCAGCTCCAGGCGATCGCGAATTTGCCCCGTGTCGAGGTTGGCATCCATTTGCAGCAGGGCGGCCACCAGGCCCGTCACAATCGGGCTGGCCATGCTCGTGCCCGACATATCGACTACGCCTCGGCTGGTATCGCTGGGCATCCAGGACTTTGCCGAGCTAATGATGTGCCCTGGGGCGGTGACATCGATCGCCCGCTGCCCTGGAGCCGCCGCCCGCAGTGGGCCAGGGGAGGAAAAGGGCGCGATCTCATCCACCGGGCTGCTAATGCCCGGTCGACTGGTAAAGGCCGCGACCCCAATGGTGCCGGGGGCGTTGGCGGGGGTGCCAACTTTGCAGGTTTCAAACTGGGCCAGCTGGGCGGCGGTGTAGGTGACGCCAATCAGCGGCTGGGTAACGGCTGGGTCAAGGATGAACTGACCCCGAAAGCTGCGGTAGGCAGCAAAGCCGTGGATGACGCAGACCGATCGCCCCCGGTTGCGAAACCGCACAATCCAGGGGCCAGCGGGCAGCGGCCCAGACCAGTACACCTCAGGACTGTAGTGGCGATTGTTGGGGCGTTCGGGACCGTTGTGCAGGTTGACCTGCACCCCTCCCGGTAGGTTAGTGGAGACGGCACCGTTGGAGGCTCTGAGGGAGATCTCAGGGGTGGCCAAAATGGCGTTGGTGGAATGTCGGGTGGATAGGTCGAGCCGCACGGCGGTGCCGTCTTCGTTGTAGGCCCAGAAGGTGATGCCGTCGGGGCTTTGCGGCTGATAGACAACCTCCACCTGGTCGCCAGCGGCAACGGTGGCCTGCCAGTGAACGTGATCGCCCCGCAGGTTGTCGGCAGCGGCACAGATCACTCGGCCATCGATGTAGGAAGGCATAGCGCTGGGCAGGGAGCCCAAGCCGGTGGCGCTCAATCCGGTGGCGGGCAAAATGTTCTGGCTTACCAGCTGGGTCAGCCCAATCGACAGCGGGTCGGTGCCGTCGTGAGAATGCCGCTGGGTCGACAAACTGATGTTGACCACGCAGGGTTTGCCTAACTCCGTAGCCTTTTGAAAGCAGTACTTCACTCCGGCGATCACATCGTTGACGTAGCCTCCGGTACTGCCGACGCCAGCCACCACCAGGGTCGCCCTTGGCGCAATGCCGCCCGGCCAGCCTCCTACGGCGCGGCCAGCGGCGATGCCAGCCACGTGGGTGCCGTGGCCAGCACTATGGGTACCGTCAGCTTTGGTGACATAGTCGGTGGTGGTGATCACCTCGTCGTGGCCCAGGTATTCTCTGCCAAAATTCATGGAGCGGTAGGCGGCATTTTGGCCACTGCGCTGCCAGGGAGACTGCCCCCCCGATTCGTCCATGTTCCAGACGGCGTGAATGCGGGTTTTAGTGGCATCGTCCTGCCGCCCCAAAAAGGCCGGATGCCCCCCGTCAATGCCCGAATCGACAATGCCCACCACGATGTCTCGGCCCGTGTTGGCCGGGGTGATGCCTGCGGGCAAGGTGCGCCCCGCCAAGTTGATTTCATTTTTGGCGTCGGTCATGCAAACCCAAACCGGGGTGGAGAGTTCTAGGTTTTCGACATCGCTGCGCTCGGCTAGGGCCATCACCTGCTCGGGTGGGCAGCGAAAGGTGCGAATGGCCCCGCTGCCATCTTCGATCACCCCCTCTGGCAAGGGCGTGCGGGGGAAGTCTGGGGCGACAGACCCCAGCAGCAATACGTAGGGCGATTGCTCTGTCCCCACAATTGGCGTGTTGGGGTCGCGCAGAGCCTCGCCCAACGCCGCCATCCACTCCGGTAAGTCTTCTAAAAAGCCAGCGGTTGAGGGGGCCAGGGAGGATTGGGCGGTAGCGGCGATCGGTAGCCCAACCCCAACATCCGCGTGGAAGAAGATAAAGCGGGCGAAGGCCGGGGCATCGGGCTGGTGGGAGGCCACCGTGTGCAGCAGGGCCAGTCGCCAGCGATCGGCGGCGGCTTCCCCTAGGTCATCGATGCGGTAGACCAGCTGCCGAAAGTTTGAGGCCGAGGCTTGGGGATGCCAGTACTGTTCTGGCACCAGGGCAAAGCAGTAAAAGCTGTCGCGCTGGAGTTTGATCTCGGCGAAGTTTCCCGTTTCCGGTGCCAGGTAGTCTGGGCTTACCCCGGCGGGAAATTCGCCCTCGGCAACGGTGCCCTTGGCGTAGTAGGTGCCATCGGGCCGATAGGTGCCGAAGTGGAGTAAAAAGCTGCGCAGTTCGTCTAGATCGCTGGTGGGCAGCCCGGCGGGCACAGCGGTCAGGGTGCCGAGGTTTTGGGCGAGGGCCTGGCGAATGGCGGCATTGTCTAGGGCGCTGGCCCAGGCGTCAGCCTCGCTACTGCTGAGACCTACCTCTGCTTCGTCTTCTAGAGCGGTAGACGGGCGAAAGTCGGCCAGAATGCGGGCTATGGTTTGGCGAGAGTCGGTGGCCACATCTAGCCGCTCGACCACCCAGAGCATGACGTAGGTGCGTACCGCGCCCTCGGTCTCGGTGCGAATCGCAAACTGGGGCGTAATGGAGCCATTCGGCAGGGGAGTGAGGGCCGCGCCGCTGTACTCGGTGTAGTCGGCCATCAGCACCAGGGGGCAATTAGCGGGCTGGCGCTGTTCAAGGCTTTCTAAGGTGGGGCTGCCGGGTAGCTCGGCCAAAAACCACTCAAAAAAGCCGTCTTTGTAGCTCGAAAGGTTAGGGTGTGGCATGGGTCTGAGGGGCTAAAGGATCCAACAGCAGAATTTCGTCGTGGGTGGTAATGGAGCCAATCGTCAGGCGCTGGCCGTCGTGGCTAAACCAGGTGACTTCGTAGGTGTAGGCCGTGGCCTCGGGGTGGGCCATGGGCACCCGCCAGGAAAAAGGCTCTAGCCCGGTGCGAAATAGGGTTTCGACGGTGTTGTCAGCCCAGTCGGGGGCATCGGGGTAGGTGAGCTTGAGCTTGGCCATGCGAAAGTTACCCTCGGCCAGGGAGCCTAAAAAGGCGACTTCGACGGTCAGCAGACCAGCGGCGCGATCGCCCACAATCACCAGAGGGTTTTCAGTTTTGACCCACTGCTCGGCGGCTCGCACCGCCCCGTTTTTCAAAAAGCCCGTGTAGCGGTAGGCAAACTGAGCACTCTCGGTCTGCTGGCGGCGGAATGACCACTGCCCCGTAGTGGTGCCCTCGCTAAGGGTAATGGTGCGCTCCACCTCGGGAGAGTCGGCCGTATTGTGGGCCAGCTGCACGACCATCTGCTGGTAGCGGTTCAGCAGATCCGCCAGCTGAATATCGACCACTTTGGTCAAATCGGAGGGCTGGTTGATCACAAAGGGGCGATCGCCCGCCTGCTTCAGGGTCACAGTTTCGCTTTCACCATCGGTGTAAAAGAAGGTGGCCGTGACGGTGACCTCCTTGCGAGCCGGGTTTTTGGGTCGAATCGGCACGCTGGCGGTGGGGGTGCTGCGGGTCAAAATTTTGGTATCGCTGGCCGTCAGCCCGCTTTCAGCATCCTCGTACTGCACCTGGGCCTGAATTTGCTGGATAGCGTTCCAATCGACCATGGCTCCCTCCAGGCTGACCGGCAAAATTGCGCTGAAGGTCGAGGGGTTGATATCTAAACTGCGGGTGGTGGTGGGCTGCCAGGGGGAAGTTTCCACCGTAGCCGGGTCGCCAATGGCAAAATCGGGCTGGTAGTTCAAAACAACCTGGTACTCGATCTCGCGGCTGCCCAGGTGATCGACAAAAAAGCGGTAGGGGTGGCTCTGCCCAGCGGCGGTGAGGGGGGCCTCAAAGGCATCTTTCCAGTGGCTGCCGTCTGGCTTGGTGCCGTAGCGCAGTTTCACCACCATCGAGGTGACCCCAGCCGCCGTTAAATCTGCCGCCGTTGACACCGTGCCCTCCAGGGTGTCGAAAAACTCGTCCTTCAGATCGACCTCTAGAATGCGACCGGGCAGGCTGGCCGCGCCTTCCAGCAGGCGAATTTGCCCCTGGGGTGCGATCGCCCGCTCTACCGCCGCCACCTGGCGCAGTTCATATTTAATCTCCTGCCGTTCCTCCTGCTCTAAGTTGCGCAGCATGAATGCCCCCTGGGGGCGACCGGCCCGGTTCCAGGCTTCTACAGCGGTCGGGGGTTCTGAGCTAGTCCCGTTCTGGGGAGGAGTTGTCGGGGGTTCGGCGGCTCCACCCTGGGCTTCGCCTTCCACGGCGCTGGTAGCGACGGCGGCACCGGGTCGCCGGGGCGTACCCACATCGGCCTGGGCACCCACGCCGGTCAGGGCGGCTCTGGAGGTGCTGGTCAGCCCCGCCAAAATGCTGTTCAGGTCGGGGCGAGCGTCGTAGGCGGTCAGGGTGCCGCGATCGCTGGCCATTACTGTACCGGGGTTCAGCGCCGGTTTAAAGAAAGTCCACTGGGCCAGCTCCTTCGCCAAGTTGTGCAGGCGAGTCATGCGGGCTGCCGTGTCCTCAGGCGTCTCGGTTTCGTAAACGACCTCTTCGATCGCGATCGCCCCTGACTTGATCAGCGACTCCATCTCGCTATCGAGGTCGGTGCGAAACCAGAGGGTGTTCATCTGCGTGCGGTTGCGCAGATGCTCATAGGCCTGGCGAAACTGAATGGTGATGGTGACGTCGTAGGCCGGGTGCAACCCCTCGTAGACCAGGTCATACAGCAATACGACTGGGGTAGCACCTTCTTTTTCCAGGGCGGCCTTGATCAGGGCGGCCCCCTGCTGACTCAGCTCGGCTGAGAAGGCGGCGCGCTGGTCACCGTAAAGGCTAGGGCTGCTGCTGCTGATCAAATTTTCTACAAAGCGCAGCTCACCGGGGGCCACCTGCCCCGCCGAGGCGCTGTCCAACGCCGTCACGCGCACCGAACCCGACTTGATGGGTACGGGGGCCAGGCTAACCTGCACGTTATATAGGCGAGAGAGGTCGTCACGCACCCGCTGCAAAACTCCCGCAGGAACGCCCAGATCGGTGGTCATGGTCAAAAAACCACCCGCCTTAATATCAGCTGCCGGTGCATTGGCATCGCGATAGATCAGCAGTTGAAACATCGGTTGCCCAGCTTCGGTAGCCAGGCGAGGCGACTTCGGCAGATAGAAAAACAGCGATTTGTTGTTGTAGTCCTGGTATAGGGTTAATCCGTGCAGTTCCAGCCCGGTCTCGAGGTAGAGCATGAAGGGTATATCCTCAGCGATGGGTTGATGTTAAGCATTGAGTTTCTAAGGTTTTTGAGGTCTTGGCTGTGGCAATTTCCGTAGCAATTGAGAATTAATCAAAAACGAGAATTAAACGATTCTGTAGAGACTGTTATGGCGATGGACCAATGCATCAAGGTGATTCAGCGCCTCATGCGGGGAGATGAAGCAGTCCGCAAAATAAGGAATAGTGAAGAACCTGAAGCTGTCCCATATAACCTTGAGAATCCCTAGGGCAGGCATCTTGCTTGTACTGACAAGTTCCCAGTCCTGGCTTTATGAATCAACTTAGAACGTTATATTGATGTGATTTCAAAGCCCGTGACCATGATTAAGGTCTGATGCAAAAAGAAGACTTTTCAGCGTTTATCTTCCTGGTTTTCTCTATTGTAGTTAGCAACATTAATCGTTCCCATTACCCGTCTGGGTACTTTTGAGTGGAGGAAAGATGCCATTTTTAGATTCTTTTGCCGTATAAAAATAGGCTGTTAGTTCACGGTTTTGAAATGGCTATCTGGATGCAATCCCGCAGGGGCACAGCTTGCTGTGCCCCTACAGCATTCGTGTTTTGAACTAGTGATGTCGGCCTCGGATTCGGGATAACCCGTTGGGAAGAGGCTGGTTGCGCCAAGTTGCGGTTAACGATCCTAGGTCAGGGGAGCCATTGCTGGAATCAGCAGTTCTGTTGCCGGGCTGGTCTGCACTGGGGAGGCTGTCGCCGCACCGCTTAGGGCATAGCGAATGACTCGGTAGCGGGAGATCGCTCTACCATCAACCACGGGCACCAGCAACTGCCCCGGCTCGCGGCTAGATTCGGTAAAGGCAATACTGTCGATCGCCTCGTCGTTTTCATCCAGCTGTTCGACCTGAACGGCGATTAGACCGTGGTCGGCCAGGCGCAGACCCGCCAGCAGGCGAACGGCTATCTGGCGAAACTCGCCAGCGCGATCGCGGATCACCACCACCGGCTCTGCCGTCGTCACGGGCGGGCCAAAATAGGTGCTGCCATCGCCGCGAATCACCACAGTGTCCACGGTGACCGGGGGCGGCGACGGGCTTAGGGTGGGCAGCGTGACCGACTTGGTGCGCCGTTCCCCGGTTTGAAACCGCAGATCGACCGTCTGCGATCGCCCCTCCTCCTCCAGCGTCAGCGTCACCAGCGCCTCAATAAAGTCGTCGGGCAGCAGGGGAAACAGCCGCACCGTGCGCTGCCCCTGCCAGGGGTGGGGCACCATGAAGGCATTGCCCGCGATCGGTAGCCAGTCGCCTTGAACGCGGCCACCATCGGCCAGGTACCAGGTGGGTCGGGCTTCGATTAGGGGGCGCGGAGTTGCATTAATATCCCCGCTGCCTCTGGGGGATGGATCGGCGATCGCAATCGGTGGGTTCGACCGCAAGACATTGAGCCGCTGCCGAAACAGAGCGGTCGGTTGCGCCGCCGTCAGCGTCAGGGTATCGGCAGGTTCGCCATCTACGCGCAGGTCGATCTGCACCTGCGGCGTCTCCTCAAACTTGAGGCTGCCCGGCGACAGTTCCACCTCCAGGCGAGGCACCTCACTGAGGGGATGCACCGCCAGCTCTAAAGACTGCGAAGTCTTCCACTCGCCCTGAAACACGGGCAGCCCTGGCCAGGGGCCATCGTCTTTAAACTGCACCTCCGTTCGCACCCGATACCGTTTGGGCAAGCCATTGGTCCAGGCGGCAAAGACCTGGGGCTGACTGTCTTCCGGCTCAAACACAAAGGGGCGCTCGACCACACTATCCACTTCGTCGGGGAAGGCGATCTGCACCACCAGCCGCTCCACCCCCAGGGCTTCAAAATCTCCCAGGGATCGCACCTTAACCTGCAACTTCTGCCAGAAATCGTCGCTGTCGTCCACCTCACGAATCTGCGGTTTAGCCCCCAGTTCCGCCAGCAGGCCCTGGGGGGCGGCGGTGCGCGGTTCGGCCCGGGCCTCAGTCCAGTCCAGGGTTAGGGTCTTAAGCTCTTCCTGGCGAATGTCGCGAAAGGTGAATTGCAGCTTCAGGGCAAAGGTCGATTGGGCATTGGTGGCCCCCCCGCTAGCGGCGTCTCCCTGGGCCAAATTCCCCAGCCGTCCCAAGGCCTCAGGGGAAAGGCCGAGCTGCTCCGTTAGCTGAGTAGCCAGGGCCGTGTCGGCCAGAGCCTCGTCTAGGGTTGCCGCCCCCAGGGCCAGGGCGGCTTCTACGGCGCGATCGAGCAGGCTCTTTTGGGCCGGGGGCCGCAGACTGGGCTGAAAAAACTCCTCCAGAATTTTTTCCTGGAACCAGCGCACCGCCTGATCGACCCGTTGCTGCAAGTCGGCGTCATCGGTGAAGTGCAGCACCTCAACTTGAATCGCGCCTGACTCCAGCAGTTTTTGGGTAGCCGACTCAACCCCAGCCCGCACCCCAATGCCCTGGTAGGCCACCCCAAACTCAAACCCCCAGGCCAGCTCATCGTAGATGCGTTGGTAGTCGGCCCGAATGCGCACATCCAGGGCGGGTTGCAGCCCGGCATAGCTGAGTTCGTAGCGCACCCCCAGGGGATTTGGCCCGTCCTCTTCCAGTAGAGCCTCCACCAGTTTGGCCCCCGCTTCGGTTAGCAGCACCGAAAACATCGCCCGGTTGTTGGCGACCAGATCGGGGGTGACCTCGCCATAAAGGGTTTCGACAAAGCCATCCCCCTCCTGCAGGGCGGCGGCAAACACTGCCTTGCCGCTCCGGCTCCGCCAGGGCACCGGCACCAGCAGCGGTTCCGACACGCCCTGCTGGGCCAGAAACTCTCGGGCCGACTCTAGCTCCTCCGCTGTCGCCGCTAGCTCCGTCACCAGGGAAAGCAGACCCGCCCCATCGGTGGTCGCCCCGTCGCTGGCGTGAAACTTCACCAGGGAGATCTCTGGCTGGCCATTCACCTGGGCAATGCGGGGCCGGGTGGGGCTGTAGTAAATTCGCTGAGGGTCGGCGTGGTCACCAAACAGAGCGAGATCGGCGACCACCCCCAAAGACCGTTCAAGGGCAAGCATGGCTAATTCTCCGGCGGAGTACCAGGGATGATCAGAAAGCTGGAGCTGCTGCTGCTGGGGCCAATCGTGGTGTTAAAGCCCGTGCGGCGCTTCCAGGTGGTGGTGAACTGGTAGGAGCGCTGGCTGGCATCCTGGAGCTGTACCTGCCATTCGGCGCGGCTGTTGGCCCCCAGGGTAAAGGTGTCGGCCTTGCGCAGATCGTTGTCGGCGTCGGTGTAGACCAGCTGCACCTCCACGGCTTCGACGGTTCTGTCCAGTTCGCCGGTCACCACTTCCACCGTCAGCCGACGTACGTAGACCTCGCCCACCGGCAGGGTGGGGGCATCGGTGCCCAGCCAGCCCGTCTGCATAAAGTCGCCGTCGGTCTTGACCAGGGTCATGCGGTAGCGGTAGCGCCGCTGGGTGGGGTCGGCCAGGTGCACCGTCCACGATTGGGGCTGGTTGATGTTGTCGGTGCTAAAGGACAAAAAGCCCGTCTCATGGATGCCCGCCACCGGATCGACGTATTCCAGATCCACCAGCAGATTGGAGATCTGCTTGCGATCGCCCGCCACAATCGCCCGCACCGTCAGGTCTTCGGCGTGGGGGTCTTCGACCACCCACTGGTTCTGGGGCATCGGCATCCAGTCGGTGGTCACCCGCTCGCCAGTAGCGCCAATGTAGACAAAGCGCACTTCGCGCACACCGGGCACCCCCTTGTCGACCCGGAAGCGAGTGCTCATGGTGCGGGAGTTATCCTTAAGTACGGCATCGTGATAGTGCACAAAGGTGCCATCCAGGGTGCGGTAGCGCAGAATGGCCTGCACCGCTGGCCAGCGCGTAAACGAGAAGTTGGGGACAGCCCCCACCTCCAGTTCCACGCTGTCGTACAGCTGCCGGGGGGTAATGGGCAGGGTGGTGCCGGTGTGGGTCAACCACTCGGCCCCAGAGTTGACCTTAGGGCGGGGGCCAGGCACCCCGTCGTCCTGAAAGACCACCTCGTACTTGTAGCGGAAGCTGTTGCCGCTGGTGCGATCCATCCAGTCGCGATGGGTGTCGCTGGGTTTGGCCTCACTCAAAAAGGTGCTCCAGGAGCGCGTGGTGCCCTCATCAGCATCGTCGTACTCAATGTCGACGGTAATGCCGGCGATGCCGTCGGCCTCCCAGGCGGCGGTGGTGTTGACCTCGAAAGGCTGCACCTTCCAGAGATCGTCAGACCCATCGACAATGGTGATCAGCTGCTCTCGGGTTACGCCCCCCTGGCTCAGCAGGTTGTACATGTGGGCCTGGGGATAGATGGTGCGCTCAGCCGCCCGGCGAGCGGTCCAGTCGAGGTTGAGGGTGCGCAGTTCCTCCACGGTGATCTCTTTGCGCCGGTAAGTGTAGCCTACCCCCAGGGTGAGGCCATTTTTGGCGATGTGGGTGAGGGTATCGACGATTTCTTCGCTGGTTTCTTGGCCAGCGGCGGTCTCGCGCTTAAAGGTGGCTTCAAAAAACTGATCAAAGATCAGCTGCCGCACCGATTTTTCCACCTCCTCGCGGGCCGAGTCCATCGCTTCAGCCCCGATGCCTTCAATCGTCACCTCAAACGCGATCGCCCGTTCATCCTTAAGCTTGTCGATGGATTTTTGAATCTCCTTCTCGTAAAAGAGCAGATCCGTTTTTTCCTGCTCGCTGAAGTGGTCGTAGACCCTTTGCCAATCGACGTTGGCCCGCACGTTAAAGGCCGGTTGCAGCCCCGCAAAGGTGAGGGAGTAGACCACCCCGATGGGGGTCACCCCCTCCAGCGCCCCCGAGAGGGCGGCGGCTCCCTTCTTGGTCAGCGAGGCCTGAAAAATGGCCCGGTTGTCGCCGTAGAGGCTGGGGGAGCCGCTGCCCATAATTTGAGTGACAAAGTCGGTGGGCCGAATCTCTTCCCCAGCGCCGTCGTCGCCCTCCGGCGTCACGGCGTCGAGCAGCATCAGCTTCACCGTGCCCTGGCGAAAGAAAATGGGCGTCAGCCGGGGCTTTTGCAGCAGGTTGCCCTCCACCCGCAGCTGGCTGGCCGCTTCGTCAATTAGGGCCGGGTCCCAGGAGAGATCGACGTCGAGGCTGAGAAAAGCGACGGCTTCTTCATCGTCGGCACCGAGGCTGTCGAGGTCTTCGCGGTAGACCAGCAGCCGAATGGCCGGGGTGCCATCCTCCATTTTGGCGATGTGCGGGTTGTTGGGCAGATAGTGGTAGTGGGCGGGGTCAGAAAAGTCTGGGAACAGGTACAGGGTCTGGTTTTCCCCGACAGTGATCTGGCGCGCCCCATTTCCTAAATACAGCATGGTGGCCTCCTTATGATTGCTGGGCGGGTGGCTTGGGCAGCAGCACCACGGGTTTGTCGAGGGTCACTGGGGTAGACGACTGCTGGCTGCCGTCTTCGTAGTACCAGGTGACGATCATGTCGTAGGTCTTGATCGCGCTGTCGGGCACCACCTCGAACCAGGATTGGGCGGTCTTGTCGGTGAAGATCAGCGTTTCCGACTCGTGGATGCCGCGCTGCGGGTCGCTGTACTTGAGGGTGACTTCCACCGCTGGGGTGAGGGTAAAGTTTTGGAACATGGGCTTAAACTCTGCCCCGACCTTAGGCACCTCGTAGCGATGAATAATTAGGGTTTCCTCTTCGGTCACCTGCCAGGCGCGGGCAACTGGGTCGCCCTCTAGGGGGTAGTAGGTGACGCGGTAGCGGTAGCTGCGGGGGCCGGCTTCGCGAATCGGCAGCGACCATTTGTGCACATCGCTGAGCTTTTGGAATGTAAAGCTGTCGGTCTCGCTGGTGCCTTCGGGGTCGTCGTAGTCGAGGTCAACTTTGACCAGGGGTACCCCGGCAAAGTCGTGGGTGGGGCAGCTCAGGGTGACATCGAGGCGCGGTGGCCCCTTGATTTGAATGGGGACGGCCTGGTCACTCTCTCGCACAAACCAGTCGGTTTCCTGGGTGTCGCCATTTTCAAAGGTGGCCAGCACTTTGTACTGAAACTTGCGGAAGTCGGGCTTGCGCAGCAGCACGTTCCACTGTTTGAACTCGTCGGGCTTGGTAAAGCGGAACTGCTGGTCTTGGCTGTAGTCGCCGTCGTCGTAGATAAACGAGGCGATCGCCTGAATTACGCCGCCCCACTTACCGGCGGGGAGAATATTCAGGTTGAGCACATCAATATCGTCGGGGGGCGCAATCAGAATGTTTTGGGTGGGGCCGTCGGTCTTCTGCCAGGGAGTTTCAACCACCGTGCCGTTGGTCAGCAGATACTCAACGCGGTACTCAATCGGTTTCTCAAAGGGCGCGAACAGGTTGCGGTTCCAGTTGCCCGAGCCGCGATCGGCGGTGAGCAGCACCGACTGCCCGGCCAGGGGCACATCGTTAGCGCTGTCTTCGTAGCGCAGATGTACCAGCACGGCGTTGAAAATATCCTTGAAGTCGAGACCGGCCCCGGTGACTTCGACGTTGAGCTTGCCGGGGGTTTCTACCGACACGTTGAGGTTGCGGGTGGTTTCTTTCTGCCAGCGCGACCAGTCGCCAGCTTCGCGGCCCTCAAAGCCAACCCGCCAGCGGTATTCGTACTCACGCTTGCCCTCCACCAGTGACGGATCCCACTCCTGGGGTTCAGTTTCGGTGGGGGTGAAGGTAAAGGTCTTGGTCTTGAGGTCGCCCCCCTGGTCGTACTTGACTTCGAGTTCAACAAAGGCAATCTCGTCCTCTTGCCACTGGGCAAAGGCGCGGGCTTTGAGGTCGAGGGTCTTGAAGAAGCGATCCTCGAGATCGACCACGCGCACAAATTTGTCCATGTCGGTGCGATCGCGGAAGAAGGTCGCCAGCGTGCCCTGGGGAGCAATCTTGTACTCCACGGTGGGGTGGAAGTCTAGGGTCATGGTGAAGTCGGTCATATCCACTTCGGTGACCCGCTTCAGGCGATAGACCTCCTGGCTACTTTCGGCGACGTCTTCAGTAGCCCATTCTTCCAGGGGCGCTTGCTCTTTGTCGGCCAGCCGTTCTGCCAGGGTTTGCTGAATGAAACTCATGGCCTGCTGCATCATCATCTGCTGAATTTCATCGTCGGTGACGCCGCCCATGTCGATTTTGACGGTGATCAGACCGGCCTCGATCGCCGTACTGACCATGCTTTCGGAGGTGAAGTAATCGTCCGAGCAGTTATGGTGTTCGTGGAATAGTTCCTGAACGGCGTGGTACACCTCTTGGGTGTTGTAGTGGATATACAGCGTGGCCGGAGGCAGTTTGGCCAGCATCACCAGTTGGTAGACGATCTGAATGGGGGATAGGTCAGTGGCACCTACGCCACTCTCACCCACCAGGGTTTTTTCCATAAAGGTGGCCCCATCGGTGGTGAGATCAAGGCTAAAGGAGGCGACAAAGTTGCCCAGCATAGAGGCCGGACGCTCGCCAATTTTGCCATTCACCAGACCTGGTGCCTCGGGGGCATTCATGGTGACTTTGCCCTCTTTCCACAGCGGTTCGGCAAAAATCACTGGGGGGGCTTCAGTCGGTAGCGGGGTCTCTGGCGCGTTGGACGAAGGAATGGTTAAGCTGCTGGTAAAGCCTGTTTGAGAGGAGGCCCGAGGAGTACCTTCATGGCCCGTCTGCTTCCAGTGCTCACCAATGACATCGTTGCGAATGGCGTTGGCCGTCAGCGTGCGCTCTCTATTCGGCAGGTTTTTGAGGCGGTTGTACTCACCGGAGATGTACTTTTCGAGGTCTTCTTTAATGGTTTTGAGGTGGCGGTTTTTAACCCTGAGTTCAGAGTCAAACACCATATAGCCGCCCCCTCGGGGCAATTCGGGGTTTTCTTCGCGCGACTCATCGGAAAGCAAGTATTTGATCAGCATGAAAACAGGATCGCCGCTTTCGTCGTCTTCAAATTCTTCTTCCCCTGGATTGCCGCTGGTGCTGCCATTTTTATTGATTAAACGAACGCTGGGAAAGCCGGGAATAACGTAGAATTTCCAGAACATGGCGTCGTCTTGAAAGACGGTGGCGGTGCTGCCATCGCCAAATTGGAAGTGCTTAAAGGCAGGTAGCTTCAGCATGAACTTACTCCAAATATATGAGTTGATGAACAGTTTTGCTGCCCTTAAAGGGGCAGCATCGGCTGGCGATCGCAGCTACGGTTAGATGCGATCGCTCCAATGAGAAAACTTGAGGGAAAACTTGAGCGGTTTAGGCCAATTTTTGACCTAGGTGCTGGGGCGATAGGGCATTACTGATATCACCGGCACCTCGGTATCCACCGACGGCCCATTCACGCGGCTGCCGTCGGCCAGGTTGTAGATCACGTCGTAGTGGTACTGGCGCTGGCTGCTGGGGCCAATATCCACCGACCATGTATCCCCGGTTTGGGTTTTGTGCAGCACGACCATGTGCTGCTCTTCCCGCTGACCATCGCTCCAGCGCAGCATGACATCGACAAAGGGGGTGGCCTCAAAATCGACGGCAAAGCCCCGAATCATGACATCCAGCTTGCCCGCTTTCGGCTGGCGGGGCGGTTGCAGCACCAGTTCCGTGAGATTGGTCACCACGGGTGCGGCTGGCATGGGGTCGCCATTGTCGGGATACCAGATCACCTCATAGGTGTATTGGGTGTCGCCGCTGGGCAGGCGGGGCGCTTCCCACCCCTTAACGCCCGCATCGGTAAAGGTGAGGGTGCTGGTTTCACCGCCGTAGGTGAACTTCACCACCGCCGCAGCCATGCCCTCAAAGCTGCTGACGTTGACCCCCACCTTAAGCACCGGCAACCCCTTCACCTGGATCGAAATGGGCTGGTCGCCAGTCTTCGTTTGCCAGGCAATATCTTCGGAGCGACCATCTTTATAAATCACCAGATACTTGTAGCGGAAGCTGCGGCGGTTGGGGTCTTGGAGCAGCACCTGCCACTCGGCGCTATCGGTCAGCTTGCTCAGGCGATACACCTTGTCGTAGATGCGGCCCTGCCCAGCGTCGTACTCTAGCGAAACCACCACCTGCGAGACAGCGTTCCAGTCGCCAGCGGGCACCAGGTTGATGTTGAGAATATCGACCTGGGGCGGCGGCACCACAAACAGGGTTTCGGTGACGGCCACGGCCTGGGGTTTGGCCTCGAAGACTTTTTCGTCGGCCATGTGGTAGGTCAGCTTGACCTCAACCGCGCCCTGCACCTGGGTTTTAAAGCGCTCTTCCCATTTACGGCTGGGGGTCTGGGGGGTGAGCTGAAAGGTTTTGGTAACGGGTTGAATGCCCGTAGTCGCATCGCCGTAGGCCAGCCGCACCACCACGCTTTTCACCAGGTCCCAGTTGAGGCTGGCGGCGCTAGCCTCCAGCTCCAGACGCCCCGGATCGCGCGCGCTGATGTTCAAAGCGCGATTGGTGGTCGATTCCCAGAGGGTGAAATCGGTGATGCTGCCATCGTCGTAGATTAGCTGATAGCGGAAGCGATACTGCCGCTTGTCGGCGATCAGGGGCGGATTAAAGCGTTCTGGGCGATTGTCCTCAGCGGTAAACGTCCAGGATCCTTCGTACAGCTTGGCATCCCCGGTCTCATCTTTAGCGCTGTATTCGGCCTGCACCACAACGGCCTGAATGGGCTCGTGGGCGAAATCGACAAAGGTGCGCACCGTCACCCCCAGGGATTTGAAATCGTCCAGGGTGAGATGCACCACGTGGCGCTGCATGGCCTCTTTAGTGGCATCGGCAAAAAAGGTTTGCAGGGTCGCCTGGGCCACTACCGGCCACTCCACCACCTGCGATCGCTCCAGGGCCACTTCCAAATGCATGGTGGCGTGGTTGACGGTTTTTTGCACCTTGTAGCGACTCGTTGGAGGTCGCCAGACCTTCACCGAGGCGGTGCCGTCATTCCAGCCGCCCCCCAGGCTCGAAACCGAGCCGCTAAACTGCTGGCTCGCCCCCTGAAACTGAGTGCTGCGGTAGAGGGTAATGCGGTGACCGGCCCGCACCCGCACCGACGACACCTGGCCGTTGAGATGCCCCAGGCTGCTGAGGTCGCCCCTCACCTCCAGGGATGCGCCAGTATAGTTGGAGTGTTGGTAGAGAATGGCGGCCCAGCCGGGGTCGAGACCGTCGCTGCCAGGGAACTCGTCCTCAAATTCTAGGGGGCGATCGCTGCCCTCGGCGGGCACCAAAAACCGCTCCTGCACCATAGTGTCGAATAGCTCAAAGGCGTAATCTTGCAGCTCTTGCAGCACCTCATCGGGCACGCTGAAATCGCCTTTGTCGATGTGCACCGTGACCATGCCGGTCTCTTTGAGGGTCGAGGTGTTGGTGCTGGTCTCTCGGTAAGACTCCACCTCGCTGGGGGTGCAGGGGTTGTCCTGGTTGTTGGCCGACAGTTCCATCAGGGTCTCGTGGATGCGGCTGGAGTCGCCGACAATGTTGATTTTGACCGCTGGCATGCGGGCCAGCATATTGAGGCAGTACAGCACCGAAACCGGCGTCAGGTCGATCTTGCCGCTGCCGTCGGGGTTGACCATCAGCTGTTTCATAAAGCTGGCCCCAGCGGCGGTCAGGTCAATGTTAAACACGGCGGTAGACCCGCTCACCAGGGAGGCCGGGGCCTCGGCGATGCGATCGGTGGTCAGCAGCTCCGACTGGGTGGTGAGCATTTTGACCGTGCCGCCCGAATAGAGCGGATCGGCCAGAATTACCGAGGGCGGCGTGGGGGATTTATAGTCAGCCAGGGAGGCATATTGAGGGTCACTGCAACGACGGGCGTACTCTTCATTGACCCACTGTTGCAGTTCTGCTCGGGCGGCGGCGGTGGTGGCCTCATCGACGGCAAACTGCACGTCCAGGTTCATAAACCCGCCGCCCACCGAGGCATTTTGACTGCCGCTGTCGTCTTGTTCAGTAGTTTGAAAGGTGGTGAGCAAAAAGACGGGGTTGCCGTCGCGATCGCGACTGATGGTGGGCAGCGATGGAATTAAACAAAACTGGTACCAAACGGTATCGTCTTGATAGACCGTGACATCGTCTATTTTTCGAAATGATGGGATTTTTAGCATCTTTACCTACTCTTTAGTAGCTCAAAACACGACTGCCTCAGGGCATGCAAATACAAAGTCAAGAATTTCGTTGGGTATCTTTCTCTGGCCCAGGGAGATCAGCTCTCTAGGCCAGCTGCACTTGCTCTAAAGCAATGCGCATTGATGACAAAATTAATTTTCCCCAGCCAAAAATAAGGCTCGAGCTAAAAACCAGAGATTGACTTAGATTGGGAAACACAAACACGAAGAGTCAAATTGAGCAATCCCTAAGCTTGATTACAGACTCTAGAGAAAGAAAAAATGGAGAGCAAGGGGTCTAAATTGAATTTATTCAGGATCAGATCTGAGATTATGCCTTTGGGTTAACTAATAAGTCTGATCCTGAAAAATGGCGGCCCTGACAAACTGAAAAAACTTTATGAATACTTCGCAGTATAGGAGTTGGCTCCGCAGCCCTAACAGTACCCGCGCGGGTACTGTTTGCAGAAGTCTGTGCAAGTCATCATGCTAAGTAAGCCTTTATCCCAAAGACTATCGCGCGTCATCACTTGGCTATTACCTGGCTTTTTGCCGTTGAGGCTTTCCACGGTTGCAAGGCTAAAACCTAACAATAAATAGTCCCAGACTAAGGACTAGCCAGAGAAAAATCTGGGATGACAATTATCACAACAGTGCTGCCATGGGTTGGCCTCAATTCATGGCCCAGGTGAATTTTTTAGTCTTTTTCTGGTCATCAGAATTTTGAGGAAAACCCCCATGCAGAATGCCATGTTTGTTGTCGATCGCAATCTTCAAGCGATCAAGCTGAATCAGGTCTTAGATGCCAGCCACCGCCTGAAAGACTACCAGGTAGTAACCCCTAAACCCCCCACCGGCCTCGATCGCCCCATCGTCGAGGGGCAAGACAATATCGGCGCTCTTCAGCCCAACCAGCTCTACAGCTCCGCCGCAGATGCATCGCTGAAATTTTATCTGCCCCACTATCAAATCTCGACCATGCCGACGGGGCAGCCAGCGGTAGAACTGCGCTACGGCGAAAAAGGCAGTGGCGAAAAAGGTCGGCTCACCATCACCACCACCTGGACAGCCCCGGTGACCACGGCCAACATTCGGCTCAAGATCATGGAGCACACCGCTGATTTGACGCTGCGGTACAGAATTCCGATCAAAGATCAGGCTTCAACCGGCACCAATGGCGGAGAGCAGGCGATCGCCCTCCAACCCCTGGAGCGGCTCGATGGCAATGTGGCCCGCTCCATCACGATCTTCACCGACAAGGCGCAGTTTGACACGGTGTATCAGGCCATGAAGCAGCCTGAGTACGCCCCCGCCCTGGAAATCAATATCAAAGCTCCGGTGGGCTTGCGCACCTGGCGACAGGTGTTTGTGGGCCAGGTGACCGAATATGAACAGGCCGATGTCTTAAAGCGCAAGCAGGCCCTGGTGACTAAGGTGCTCGATACCCGACGGCTAACCGTGCGCCCCCCCTCTAAAGCTCAGTCCTCGGCCCAGGTTAAACTGGCCATTCCCCGACCGGAAGAGACCATGCGCATCGAGGCTACCCGCCAGGTGCTGTCAGAGGTCATCCCCCATCCAGCCATTACCTTCAACCCCGGCTTGGCCCAACAAAACCTACGGGTGAAATCGCTGAATACCGCTGCGGTCTCCGCCAACACGAGAATGATGCCCCTCATGGCCACCGCTGCTGCCCCGGCGATGACCTCCTTTGCTAAAGCGGCCCCCCCCCAGGTGACAGCCAGCCCAGCGGTGATGCGGGCCATGGCCACCCCCCTGCCCAGCGCGGTAACTGCCCAGGCGGTTGTGGCCAAGCCGGTGGCGATCGCAAACCCGGCAATGATGGCAGCGGCGGTTCAGGGGTCGGCAGGGGCGATCGCCATGAAACCCCAGATCACCGCCGACACTATGGCGCGGGTCAATACCCCCCAGCTCTCCCAGGCGGTTCTGGCCAGCGACCTGATGATCCACAACCAGTCCATGGTGCCCACGGTCATGCCGCTCGATCGCTTTTGCCAGCCCGCCATTGTAGATATAGAACTCAGCAACCAGCAAATTTTGCCCTTTAGCTTTGATCCCCTCCAGCATCCCGCCGTTTACGTAACCGAGGGTTTTGTCAGCAGCGGCCCCCACCTACTGCTGCCCCTACTGCTGCGGGAGACCGACGGCACCACCCACCTGGTCTACCAAGACAATCTGATGCGGGAGGTGGTTTACATTGCCCCCTCAGAGTTTCGCCTCCAGCGGGATACCCAGCCCCCCTTTCTACCCGCCATTCAATTTCTGCCGAGTGACTTCAGCACCACTACCAACGACCAGGAGGCCGACGTGCTATTTCGCATGGCGGTGGTCTATCGCCTCGAACCCTGGATCGACCCCGACGTGATGGAACTGGCCCAGAGAGCGATTCCGGGCGCTCGCCTCACCCCCATTGTGCCGCGCGATGCCCAGCTCTCTTTAACCCTGCCCTACTTAGAAGATGGGCAGCAGCGGCAGAACGTCGAAATCAACCCCAGCACCGCCATCACCGACAACTTCGAGCTCGACTACAACGCCTTCACCAACCTGTGGCAGCAAACCCTCACCCAGCCAACGGGCGGCATTGGTGGCCGGGTAGACTACACCCTATTCGACGGCACCCTCACCCAAAGCCCCGTGCGCCTGTCGTTCTTTGAAGAAAGCCCAAGGTGCTTTGAGATCAGCTATGCCGGGCCAGTGCCAGGCCAGGAGGGCGGCCACCGGTTCATGGTGCGCAACCGGCTAGAAAGCCCAGTCAGAATTACGCAGATTCTAGAGCAGCCGTCGGCCAGTGCGGCTGGCATTAGCGCCGTCAATCCCGCCGCGCTAATTAGCCAGGTCTTAAAATCCCAGGAAGTCATCGCCCTCGATTACCAGGTGCCCGCCGGGGCGGCTGGGGCAATTCCGGCGGAGCCCACCCTCTTTGGCGAGGTTCAACCCGATTTCAAAGCCCTGCTCAAGCTGCTGCTGGTCAAACCGGGCTACGACGCCCTCAGCTTTCCCCTCACGGTTCAGGCCCTGGAAGGGACATTTCAGGCCAACAAAACCATTGACGGCGAAGCCCTCAGCGGTCTGCTGGTCGAGTTTGATGACGGCACGCGGGTCACCCTCACCCCCGGAGACGAAACCGCAGAGGTAACCCTGGTGGGCCGCCTGATCGATCAAATCTTGGGTACCAATGACGATCAGCAGCGCTACTTTTACCGCGTGACTAACCTCACCAGCAGTGGCGAAGGAGCCCGCACCGGCTGGCTAGAACGGCGTGGGGTCGAGGGTGTACTCAAGGTGCCTGCCGTTGTTGCTCAGCTGGATTTCTGATGCTAGTCCTCAATCTCACCAAGGCGGGCTATCCCGATGATGGGGATAACGCCATCCACTATCGTCTGCCGATCGGTCTCGCCCCCCTGCCTGGGGACGATGGGGTGCCCCAGGCGATCCTGATTCGCAGCGCAGAGGGGGGGCTGATGCACCTGCGGCTGGGTGCCACCTGGCCAGAGTTATCCTCCCAAGACCGCCAGATTCCCTTCAGCAGGGGGCGCTTTCGACTGCGGCTGCACACCCCGACCACCGACGAATGCGGCCACTGGCAGCCCCTGGCGCTCGATCGCAATGCCACGGTCGATTGCAACCTTGCCTTTAGCCCCCTGGAAATGGCCATTGCTCGACAGCTCAACAACCGGGGCGAAAACCTAGTGGATGTCGAGGTGGAGCTGACCTTTCAGGGGATGACGCCTGCCTATCCCTGGCGGGTCAGTGCAGAGGCTGCCGTCCTTCAGGCCCAGTTCACCGCCCTCCTGGGCCACAACCCCGTTCCTTGGGAGGCGGTGCAAACGGCTTTCCTAGAACTCTCCCCAGACCTGTTCACCTGGTATCCCCTGGCACCCGGAGCCCTCCCCCCCCCCAGTGATGACGCCCTGCGGCTGATCGCCCAGCAGCTCGGCCCCCGGCTGTTTGCCGCCGCCCCCGACGGCTGGAGTCTACTGGCAGATGGCCCTGACCTGGTCAGCCTCAGCTTGCAAGTGCCCACCCTGCAACACCAAACCCTTGGCCTGCGCTGGTCTTGGTCAGACTTTTTGGCCGCCCAGCCCGACCCCGATCGCCATTTAGTAGATATTCAAGTTCCCGCCCCCTTTGAAGCGGCGGATCTTTATATAGTTAACGATTTGGCCCTGGCCCCTGGGGGCCTCACCAGCCTGACGGTAGACATTTTTACCGGCGGGCCATCCGGGCTAATCAGTCATGAATTTCGCCTCGGCGAACCCAGCTCAGCTCGGCTGCGCTTCATTCGAGAGACCTTTGAAGAGCTCAACCTGCGCTGGCAGGTGCGCGCCGCCGTGATAACCGCCCAGGGGCCAACCCTGGTAGAAACTGACCTGCGCCCAGGCACTCAATTGATTGAGCTAACGGCGGCCAATGTCGGCCTTAGACCGCTTCGGTTTAGGGCTGAGCCAGAGGTCTTCAGCCAGGTCAAATCCTTAGAGGTGCAGATTGGGCAGCGGCGGTTAACCCTCACTCCCGCCGCTCCCGAAGCCTGGGCGGTGGGCCGCACATTGCCCCCTACAGTTGTCGTCAGTGCCCTACTACCCTCAGGAGAAGCTGTTTCTCTAGGCAATCTGGCGATCGGCCCCCAGGGCTTGACCCTCGGCACGGGGGAATTAGGGGTAGGGGAGGTGGTGGTAGTCACCCTGCGCGCCCCCGCCAACCTTTTAGAACGGGCGGCCTATCTAGCGGTGCAAATTGACTCTGGCCCCTGGCGCACCCTAGAGGCCGGGGCGGAGTTGACCTGGGCAGTGCGCCGCCAAAACCGCTTTCAGCCGCCTCAAATTGCCTACCGCACGCGCCATGTGCCTCGCTCTGCTGATGGGCGCACCGCCGTGTTAACTGCACCCCAGGCCCATCAGGGCCAGGGAGAACTTGTGGAGGTCGACCTTTAGCCATGCTGACCCTACCGCTTGAGACCCCTAGCCCCCTAGTCCTCGCCCGAGATGACAGTGATCGCGATTGCATCTATGCCGTTGCCGCTCGCCCCCGCCTGGCTCGCCACGGCGATGGCCGGCCTCGCCTCAGCCTGACCCGCTGGCATGCCCCTGGGGCCAGTATGGCCGACAGTCCAATCACCGGAGCCCGGCTGAGTCTGGAGATTGACCTCAGCCCTGAGACTGAAGCCCTCGCTGCTGCTGGGGTTGATCCGGCGAAGGTGCAACCCTTTCCCTGGGTGACTGCCCAGCTTCAGCTCGATGCGCCGGGGATGGCACCGGCGATCGCAGAGGTCTTTACCGCTGGCCATGGCCCCACCGGCCTCTCCCTCGATTTGCCCCCAACCACCGCCGAGTTACTCGCCTCCCTACTTGAAGGAACGACCACCTCCCCCTTGCAGCTCACCTGGCGGGGCACCGTAATGGTGCGGCTACCCGCTGCCAAGGTGGTCGCGATCGCCGATAGAGCTGAGATTCAGCACCGCTTGCAGTCTGTTCAGGGCGAAGAACAAACTTTGGTCAAACGGGCCGTAACCGCCGCCAGCGCCCGCATCACCATCGAGGGGGTGGCCGATGCAGCGGTGGAAGCCGCCCTGCGGGAATGGGCGATCGCTCAGCTGGCTGAACGCTTTGACCAGGGCCAGGATCTGTTAGTTCAGGCCACCACCTCTGACCTAGTGCCCTGGCCCATCCACCTGGCTGGCACCCTGGACGACGCGGTTGATAAAGTTCAGCACTGGGATGTCGTGCACGATATCCAGCTTGATGGCGACGATCTGGGTAACCGCCCGCCTCTATCTATCCAGGTACTAGGCAACTTTGAAGGGGCGTTAGAACGAGTCGATGTGCAACTTCAGCCCGCTGATGGCGACCCGGTGGAACTCGCGATTAGCGATGGGCAAGAAAAATTCCTGCCGCCACCGGCCGCCACCTTTCGGTGGCGCTATCGAGCCAAAGCCAAAATTCAACCGGTCGGCGATTGGTCTGACTGGCGATCGGGCCAGTCAGGCCATGGGCTTGTCATCTCAGTTACCCTGCCCTCGCACCTAGACCTGGAGGTCTTAGCGGCGGGCCTCGACCTAACGCAGCGCTGGCAGTCAGTGCGAGTTGAGCTAGAGCATACCCTTCCAGGCTTAGCCCCGGTTTCCCATGTGGTCAAGCTCGACCAGCAAAATCCCAGCGACCTTTGGCATCGGCCCCTTAACGGCATTCGCGGCACCGTGACCGCTACCCTGACCTATCTGTCCTACCAGGGGCTATCCGTTGAACAGACCGTAGAGATTGCCGGTGACCAGCTCGTCGTCAGTGAGCCCTTGGCAATTCCCCAACGCCAAGTCACCCTCGTACCCCAGGGCAGCGGCTGGGATGACGTTAGTGCGGTGATGGTAGATTTGCGCCACTGCGATGGGGATGTCTGCTTTGAAGAAACGCTAGAGCTAACCCAGCCCGATACCCTAGCCCAGTGGAAGGCCCCCGCCCGCGATGCCGCCCCAACCGCTGTGGCCTGGCGCTACCACGCCAGCTTTGCCGATGGTCGTTTTGAACAAAGCCCGTGGCACACCACCGATGACAGGGTGATTGTCATCTCGATAGCAGGATTGCCCCGGCGCGACGTGCAGATTTTGCCTATCTACTTCGACGCAACGACAACCCGTCAAATTGACCTCACCCTGGCCCAAGGAGAGCAGGTGAGAACCGCCGTAATTACCAGCACTGCGCCCCAAACGCTCTCAATCTCCCCCGGCCCCTATCGATGGAGCGCTCGTAGGGTTTTGAGCGATGGCACTGAGGTCAACACAGAAGAAAAACCTTCAGATGTCGATCTGATCATGTTTCCGCCTCACCCTAGCTGAGACCCAAAAATCCTGCGGTGATTTACCCAATCAAACAACTATCTTCACAGAGTAAAAACCCATGTTAAATACCAGAAACCGCTCAGAAATTGATGGCTTACAGATATATCAAGACCAGCAGAGCGACACAATCATTCATGTTCTACCCAGCGCTGGTCGCTTCGGGACAGATCGTCATGGCAAACCCCTGATTAAACTCTTGAAATACCGCCTCCCTATGTGGAGTAACCCTACTGCCACCACGGCCAGAGGAGGGGGGCTCTGTCTTTTCGCTATAGAGTTGTTTGTTCCCGCTGAGAAACTATCTACAGTCACCCGTAGACTCAACAATCAAGCCCTTCAGCCTGATATAGCCGAAGAAAATCCTTCGGTTGTTCAACCATTACCTCTGACCATCAACGCCGGAAAAGCCACTTTGCGTACACCATGGCTGAGCTCTCCTGTTGAAAGCGTCACAGTTCAAGACAACATAGCGTTCTTTGTGGTAGAACTCACGCCTATACAAGTTGGCCAATTAGAAAGCGACTGGTTTGAAGCATCAACGCTATCCGTAACGGCAACAAGTCTGACAACATTAGGTCAAACGTCAAGTCTCTTGGCATCCGTCACCTTTGATGCCAAGCAGTATTTCGCCGAAAGTCCGCTCATTACCTATTCTGAAACTCAATCTGGCTGGTCTAACTTGGCAGAGCCTTCCCTTGAAATGAGAGTCAAGGATTTGGAGGTTAGCCAAATTACCATTGAATCTGATCAGATGTCAGGTGAGGAGATCTCGATCCTCATAGAGGCTCTTCATCAACAGGCTAGTCAGTTCCTCTTGGCTTCGGTTAGGGATCGAATTCGTATCGTCGAGGACGTTCAACGCTGGGCCAATAAATCTATTTTTATGGCATTTGAGCGTCCTTTTGAGGAGAGTGAGCGAGAGAGAATGGTCGCCACCATTGAATCAAGCCTGCGCTCAACACTGGAGAGAATGCTCAGCTTTAGACAGTCTGTGTCACCAGGAGAGCATGAAAATGATTTAGTTGAGTTCGATGTTTCCCTTGAGGAGCTATCTTTATTCAGCATTGCTTCTACTTCGGCAGAGGACCTAGTTTCTGCAATTTATCTTGACGCTTGTCTAAAGAAAACTGTGCTAACAGCCATGGTTTTAGAAGAGTTTGACGCCTTGGATATTGAAAAGATAACTATCGAGATTGATTGCCAAGGCAAAATCTATCAGCATTCGTTCTTTAGCAACAGAGAGGAGTGGGAGATTCAAGACTGGCCAGACTGGGGAAGTCTGGGTTATCGCAGCAAATTAGAGGTTTTATTTAGGCCTGAATCGTCCTGGCAGGGTCAGTCAAACCATATTTTATTTCCTTGGGAAGAATGGACTGAAAGGTTCTTCTTAGTTTCACTCAACTCTCTTTTTATGTTCTTTGAAGTTACAATCCTTAGCTATCTATTAAAGCACTCTGACATTGAGAAAGCTGAAGTTACCTTGACCTATCAAGACGAGGCTCAAGACGTAGCAATTAGCAATACCTTTACTGTAAAACCAAGTGGTGAAGCTCAAATCTGGAGGCTTAGGCTACTTAATCCAAGTCATAGAACCTATCAGTATCAAGTAAACTATTTTTCGTCTGAAGGCAGCCCCCACGAAATCAAAGGGACTGAACACCTTGGTGGTTTTTTGATGGTTCCAAATCCTTTCTCAAAATGAAGGAGTCAGACTATGACTGATTTTTTCGAAGAATTTGTCTACCAAGATATCCACTGCTTTCGTTATGCTGCCGCGCCTACCCGGTTCTACTATGTGCCCGGCGCACCCGTTCCCCAGCGAGATGCCCAGAGCAGAACTGCGATTTCCCTGATGAAGGTTGGCGAAAAAGGCTTTTTGCAGCTAACCAGTCAGTGGTGTCTGAGTCCCCTGCAGCTTGATGAACTGCGGGCCGCTCTGGCCGAGCAGTGCAGCGATGTAGACCCAGCAACCCTTCAGGTGGCGTTTGCTCCCGTAACCGTTGAGGAGGTGTCCTTGGTGCTCACCCCCAAAGCGGAGAAGCCTCAGGTTTTAGGCACTAGCGGCTCCTCGGGCTATCCGCCCTACGCCGCTGTTTTCAGCGTCAACTTGACTGAGGCACAGCAGGACAGTGTTGCAGAAGCCCTGTCCGGCGAGCGCGATCGCCTCATGGTTCGCTATTGGGTGGCTTTGCAAAAGCAGGTGACGTCTGAAGGCTCATTCAGCCTTGATTCGCCGCGATTTTTCCAAACAACTAAAGCTGCCCACCGGCTCACTCAGCCCGTCTCTCTGAAGCTAGAGCGCACCGCCGACGTGGCGGATTGGACTTAGAACTTTGAATACTAACTATTAAGGCATAAAACAATGAACTGTCACGATTTAATCTCCGAGTATTTTGATTGGATCAGGCAAAAGCTAAGGGTTTCTAAAGGTTACCATGCGGTAGGTGTCAACATGGCCAGCATAAAAATTAGGCAAAACAACTCGCGCACTTACCCCTGGGGTCACGGATCCTACACCGAAGGCAAGATGAAGACAATCACTGCCTGCATTCTAGCCATCACCCGCTAGAAAACTAGTGCCGTGGATTCTTGCGGGTATCAGTAGGCATAGCCAGATTGTGTGGTCGGTGGCGTTTGGCAGTGATGGGCAGGTGCTGGCGAGTTGTAGTGAAGATGGCACGATTAGAATCTGGAATACTGAAACGGGAGATTGTTTAAGGGTATTAAGAAGTAATCGCCCCTATGAAGGCATGAATATTATGGGGGCTACGGGACTGACTGCTGCCCCAGGTTGAGGTTCTGCGGGCGTTGGGTGCAGTGAAAGTTGAAGTTTAGATTATCCACACGTTAAGGGTGCAGTAACTATGATGGAAGAAAATAAGGAATTAGAAAACTCTGAGGTTGTCAGGGAATTAGTCGTTCCTAGTGCTCAGCAAAGTGGAGAAGAGGATGGCGATCGCTCCCCAACTAAAACTGAGCGAGACATACTCTCTGATCCTGAACCTGAGGCAGGTCAGCAGCCTGATGCAATTCGAGATTTGGTAAAACCTAGTGCGGACGAAGGGGCAACATCTGATGATGATCGCTCCCCTGGCAGAACTGAGAAATAACTTATTTTAAGTGAAACCTGACGTTAAAAAATATCGAGTCTCTTTGCTTTTTAGCTTGTACACCTAGGATGCACCAATGAAACGGATTTTGATATTGTCAGCAAATCCGCATGACACAGCCCGACTTCGCTTAGATCAGGAAGTTCGAGATATTGACGATGGGCTGAGGCAATCGTCTCAACGTGATCAATTTGAGCTGATAAATCAAGGGGCAGTGCGATTACGAGACTTTCGCCGACATATGGCGAGAATTAAGCCTCAAATTGTTCACTTTAGTGGTCATGGTGGCGGCGATCATGGAATTGTTCTAGAAAATAACGATGGCAAAGCACAATTCTTGCAAACTGAGCAAATAGCAGAGATGTTCAGGCTATTTGTAAGCAAGGGGTTAGAATGCGTGGTCTTAAATGCCTGCTATTCAGAGGTACAAGCCAAGGCCATTAATCAATTCGTACCTTACGTTATTGGGATGAATCAGGCGATTGGCGATAAGGCTGCAATTGAGTTTGCGATTGCCTTTTACGAAACGCTTGGAGAAGGAGACACGGTTGAGTTTTCTTTTGACCTTGCTAAATCACAGTTAATTGGACTTAAGGAAAGCCAGAAACTGGTTCTACTCACCAACTCGGCAGTAAAAGATCAATTGCAGCAAGAGCCTGCTGCTGCATCTGAAACAGCAGAAAAGGAAAGTTCAGATAGTGGTATCAGCAGTATCAATTTAAGCGATTCATCAGGCACGATTTTGAACCCTGGGGGAAAGAGTTCTATTACTCAGCAGTTTGGGAATACAACAAATATCAATACAGGCGGTGGCGACTATGCCGGAGGAAACATATCAAAATAGCAAAGCTTTAATCCAGGTCGAGTATTTGAATGTCTAGGAGCTTTCAATCCACACTGAAACAGAACCACCATTACAGAAGAATTCAGCCCATCCATCATTGTTGGTATAGACTTCGCGCGAGATATGTTCAGTTAGATCAGTAAATCTTGTCAATGGCTTACCAACATCCATCCATTTTCTGCCTACGTCGCCATTGCTCATGAGCACTGCCATGGCACGAGGGTTCTGTTCGTTGCCAAGACGAGTCCAGCCAATGACGGAAGGATGATCGAAATAGTCATACTGGGGACCGTAAGCATATCTCTGGCGGGCAATTAAGAAGCGATCAATAATCCATTTGTGAGAGTCCATCCAAATCTCATATTCGTTCCCGTCGCGCCCTTTATCTACATAATTGGCTCCATAATAGTCAGGATAAAAAATGCAAGGATAGCCTTGCATTCGCAATAAAATAATGGCGTAGGCTAAAGGCTTAAACCATGACTCAACTGTAGACTCTAGTGCTTGAAGAGGCTGGGTATTATGATCATCCACGAAGGTTATAGCAAATCGAGGGTACTCTTGCATAAGAGTACCCTCCAGAATGGTGCGCATATCGTAGTCTAGGCCAACTCTACTAGCTCGAGAAAAGTTGTAGTGCAGAGGAATATCAGAAAAGTTTAACCGCTCATCTGATTTCTCGATACCCCATTTTATCTCTTCTAAAGTCTGACTCCATCGTTCGCCAAAAAAGAAAAGCTCTCGATCAACATAATTTTCTTGATGAGTCATCCACTCTTTGAAGAAATCAATATTTTCATGGCCAATTCCCTCTATAAAAAAGCCATCAATGCCAACTAGATCAATAAGCCACTGTCCCCAGTAATTTAGTTCAGCTATGACCTCAGGATGATTCACATCTATATCACAACCCATGAGGTAATCAAAACTACCAAGTTCAAGGTTGTTTTCTGTTTTATCTAGAAGTTTATCACCTATTACCCAGAACGCTTTCAAGTCTGGCTCATAGCTATTATAATCAAGCCTAATGAAATGCCACCAATGCCATTTCATGCTGGAGTATTTGTCTCCTCGACCAGGAAAATTAAAACCTGTCCATGATTTTATTTTCTGAGATTCGCCTAAAGCCCGAGATCGATTACCTGGATCATAGGGTACTGCATCAAATTCTTCTTCAAAATCGGCAGCCATTTTACGACTAAATACCACCTCTGCATAAACGTCAATTTTGACATCATGGCATGCCTCTATAGCACTAACATATTCGTCCTTCGTTCCATATTTAGTTCTTACCGTGCCTTGCTGGTCAAATTCTCCTAAATCAAATAAGTCATACACTCCATAGCCCACATCGTAGCCACCGCCTATCCCTTTGAAGGCTGGGGGAAGTCGGAGGGCTGTAAAGCCAGCTTTGGCTAAAGCCCCAGCTTCCTCTTTTAGTCGATTCCAGTGGCTGCCATCAGCAGGAGTGTACCAATGAAACCACTGCATCATAGTGCCGTTAACCATTACAGGTTCATTCTGGTCACTCTTCTCAGCGATTTCATCAGTAAATTGCTCTTTTATTTCCCGAGCAAACTCAGCATATTGACCGCCCAAGCTCTCTAAAATTTGAGAAGAAATTATCGCAAACGGTCGGATTTCATGTTCCAGACCTAGTGAAGTGGCTTGGTTTTGACTCCTCAGAACCCCACTAAACTCTTCTACAGTTAACCCCATCCGTCTGGCGATATAGTTTGAAACTTCAGATAAAATATTGATTGCATCTGTTTGAGGAACTGATTCGAGGAGTAAATCCCGCACTCCTTGTAAAAAATCGTACTGCACCAAGTCTGGATTTGTTTCTGGCTGTATCTCCGTTACTGACTTTAGTAGTCCGCCCAGAAATACTTCAGCTACATGTACCTGCCTCGACTTAGGCAACAGTCGATCTTGAACGATACGAACGACAGGCAAACTAATAACTGGCGTGGCAGCTAACAAACCTGCTAGTTGCCGCGCCGTTGGCGAAGCTACCGTGCGAAAAAGTTGCACATGGTCTTGGGCACTTCCTCCAACAGACTGATTCAACTGGGCTATGCTCTCAAATGAAGCAACGCTCTCCGATTCAAAAATAAATCCTAACGATCTAGAGCCCCCGCTAGCATTGACTAAATTTGCCCATGATGAAAAAGATTGCGGATCTAGAGTCACCACAGGCACTCGTATTCCAGCTTTCAGATCAATGTCATCCCAAGGCGACAGCCCTTGCACCCTTAACTGCTGATTATTATCCCCTGGCATTAGCGATTGAAACTGAACAGAAGCCGCAAACCCCAGACCTGTCCTTGCCCACAACCATTCTGGCAGCATTTGCAAAATGGCCATTGATCCACTAGATGCCCACAGCTTTAAAGTTGGTAATATAGAGCCGTCTCGCCAAATTTGGGAGACACAGTCTGTCGCAATTAAAATTACTCGCCGACCATTGGGGTCAATAAGCTCACCAGGGTCGTGTAGCACCTTCTGACGATTCAGAGACCCGGCTCTCGGCTGAATCTTGATCTGATTATTTTGATCTGTCACCAAATTCCAGGATCTAATATCCCGAAAAACTCCATAGTGAGCTAAAAGCTTTTGCAGTTCTTCTATTGTTCGCCGCCAAAGATGCATTGAGATGCTTTCATCCACAACCAGTGCTAAATCTAGCCATGGCTCTAAACTTGGCTTCAAAATTGGTATCCATATGCCTTCATCCGCGATTCGAGATACTGTCGCCTCTTCATCTAGAACCGCACTTGGCCCTGCGCTGACTTTACGCAGCAGAGGCCTTAATGACTTAGCCAGAGTCAGTTGGTCTCGCAAAGAGCGAGCATCGGGGAGCTTTAAAGATAGTCCTTCTCCAAAACCATTTTCATTAGTCAATTGAGCATCAAAAGGCTTTATTGCTGCATCAGGAGCCTGTCCCTGCTCAGAGGTATGTCCTAGGTTGGAGGTCAAACTTGACTTATTAGCAGCAAGCCTCTCTGCAATTTTCTCTCGTATATCAAAATCAGTAAGCCCACCATCTGACCTAGAGGGTGCTTGCCGCACAGATTTCATTTGCAACGCCAGCCAAACTACGTCTGCGATTTCCTCACTCGACAGACCGATTTCTTGCCTCAGTGCTGCTACCAGTCCGTTAATCATCCATCCTCCGCACTGGTCAGATATTTCAATATCACATCCATCAGCTTTTCTCGATTTTCTCCAACCGAGCTAAAGTGCCGAGTAATCAGATACACTGCGTTCAAAAGCTGGTCAGGAGAAAGATCACCCTTCATTCGCTTGTTGACGAATTGCGCTATAAGTGGCGCTGCATTTTGTAAGGTTTCCTCTCCTAAATGAGCTTTTACAATATCTACCAGAGCCTTTTCATCTGGGTCGGGCATTGTTAGCCGTAGGCAGCGCCGCAAAAAAGCAGGCGGAAAATCCCGCTCTCCATTGCTCGTAAGAATAACCAGCGGAAAGCCAGCACATTTAACTTGTCCAGCCTTGAGGCTAACTTGCTGGCCATCATAGGTACGTACTCGAACTCTATCTTTATCTTGAGCCATCCGTGCTAGCTCCGGAATTTCAAACTGTCCTTCTTCAAATAAATTCAGCAGATCATTGGGCAAATTAATGTCGCTCTTGTCAAACTCATCGATCAAAAGTATGCGCGGCAATGGTTGAGGTGGTTTGCCAGGTTCTAGTCTGGCAGTCGGCAAAAGCGCTGTCCCCAAAGGCCCTAACTGAATATATCGGCCAATATCACCGCTGCTTGCCCCATTAACCTGATCAGGTTGTTGGGGTTTAAGCTGCACATCCTGTAACCGCGAAATCGCATCGTAACGATACAGACCATCTTGTAGTGTAGATCTAGCTGTAATCGGCCAAGGCAATACTGGCCCTAGACTCAACTCATAGGCAATACGATATGCCAGCGATGTCTTTCCAGTGCCAGGCTTGCCCGTTACCAGCAATGGACGCCGCAGATATAGCGCCGCGTTTACAACATTGATCAAGTCCTCATCATCAGAGGAGACTTGAAAACTTTTTCCTCTAATCTCGTCCCGTTTACTTAACTCCCGTGGGACATCCACCCAATCAGCGTCCTCAAATACTCGCTCAAAGCTTCGCCAGGTAGGAGGGTCTGGCAGTTCGAAAATTCTATTATGGGGCTCTCCCTCCCCCATGAAAATTCGCCAATCAGTCACTTTGCAACCTCTGATTTCTACTGTTCTGGTGGTCTAAGCTGAGCTAAGGCATCCGGTGTGAGTCGATTTGGATCTTCCCACAACACAGTCAGGTGTGAGCCAAGTGCTTCTAGATTGCTACCGCCCACAGCATCCTGCCGAATTCTTTGAATCAAGGCTAGTAACTCCGTAAGTGGGCCGGAAGTTACTAAGCGATTAATTTCATCCCCTTTTCCCATAGCTGACAAATCAACTCTAGGCAACAGAGCAATTGGTGATGCTGCTTTTAAAATGCAGGTGAAAATATCTTTTTTAGCGTTTGTATCAAGACCACACGTTGCCTTCAGACCAAGTTTTTGCTGAAGGCGATAACTCAACTGATCCCAATTACAGCTATTAACCTGCTCCAAGTTCTCAAAATCATCAGCTTGAGGGGTTTTAGCGAGATAGGTCTTAACCCTATCCCAGTTCTGACGCCACAGGTTTCGTCGCGACTTGAGGTAACGAATATCTAGACGCTCCTGAGAACGCACAATTACCTGGTAATCAGCACCCAAAAAGAATTCATCAGGAAAGGGTTGATCGTTAGTAAGCTTCCAGCAATCTACTCCCATGCAGAGGTAGTCTAGCGGCAAGAAGATTTCAACTGTCAACTCATACATCGATTCATAGTGGTGTATCATCAGCCACTCAAGAGCCTTATTCAAAAATTGGTTAAAAATCTGAGGGGCCTCTTCGATCTGGCATAACGCTCCTTTTTGAGCATCCTCAAGATCTAATGGCTGATAGCGTTTGGCTGGGTCAGTAATTGTATCGTCAGGAATCAGCCAAGCATTCATGCGCAACCTATCTACGTTAATGTCGGAGCGCAACACAACTTGTAAATAAGCTTGGAGAGACTTTTGGTTGTCACTGGGCTGAGCAAAAGACTGATTTTGTGTCTCTATTTCCTTTAGCTTGTCTTTAATTTCTTCAATCTGCTTATTCACATCATGTGGAATATCAAGATCTACCGCAAGCCTTTGCAAGAAAACCTGCAATCGCCGGAACTCCTGAAGTTGAGTTAGCATATCCAAAACATCAGTCGCTTTATGGCGAGATACATAGGCATCTGGCGGTAACGATTCATGATAGGCACGCTTTACAGCTTGGTCATTTGCTAGATCTCTAAGACTTTGGCTTAATTCTTCTATGGACTGATGCGAGATAGCGCTGGGTAATTCTGAATTCAGGAAAAAATTGTAGGTGGTGCGCTTATCAATATCTCCGCCAGAGTAGTCACCCCCACCAGTGTCGGTAGTCTGTCTGTCACCATATTGCTGATTTACTGGGCTTGACTGACCGTAAATCAGCCCTTGTGACTCTCGGGCATCTAATTTTTCCTCGCCCATGCTGTTTTCCATAACCTAACAGTAGTTCTGCTCTTGCCCCTGCTTAATGGCTGTATCAGTTTAAGTCGCCAGAAAAATGGACTAGAGCCTTTGTAGTCAACTATTCTCGATCAATCACTTGGTCTAGCTTCTTGGTAATAAAATCTACGCTATCAACGTACTGCCGGGTGTCTAGAATGTTCTCAATTTCTCTGCCAATCAACTCATTGCAGCCATCTTCTGGTCACTTCTTTAAAATTGATCAAAGGTAATCCGCTGCTTGGCTTGGGTGGTGGCCACAGTAGTCCGCCGCTGCTGATAGGTAGCTATAAAGTACCACAACCCTCTGATACGCCTATGTATCAGTTGTCAACGAGCAAGGACAAAGGAGGTGCGGCATTAACGATCAACCTTCAAGTACAAGCGTGCGTTTGGCAGAAATACTCTTAAGATGGCGTTTCACCGTATTGACGCTGACAAACAGCTTCGCCGCGATTTCCTTATAGCTACAATTCGCGTGCCGCAGCAGCCAAACATCCTTCTCCCGTGGCGTTAGCTTGTATCGCACCGCCTCCAGCAGCGCCGTCGCCTGGGCCGACCGAGACTGATCTTCCAACAACACCAACAGGTAAGCGTCCGAGTCAGGCGGCAAATCTAACCACTGCACCTTAGCCCGAACCAGCTGATCCTTAGCTCCTGTAAGCGTCTGAGTGGGTACCAAAGCCTCATCTGTAAACAGACTACGGCTTTCGATCATGTGCCTACATATCAGCCACACCCCCAGCGGCAAAGCATCAGCAGAATGCTGCCCCTCCTTCAAAACCTGACAAAGCCTCCGCCCCTCCTCATTGCTATAGAGACAGCTTCCCTCCTGGGTCAGTAACAACACACCATCCGCAAACCCCTCAAAAAGACGGCTTAGCACAGCCAGCTCTGCTCTTCTGGGTTCCTCTTGACTCTCAGAAAACCGATCTGGGCGGGCATCTGCAACAGTGGGCAATAAACTCAAAGTCACCATGGGAGTACCTGCGTAATTCCTAGGGCGATTTGCTTTGAGCCCAGTTTCACCAAGCCATCCACCCCAAAGCCAATACCCCAACACGATCGCCCAAAGCCCCGCCACACCTAGATAACCAGGCTCAGATCATGCCCCCGCATTGGGGATTCCCCAAACTTCTTTAATCGAATTGCGCACTCTGCTGGTTTTGAAGCCTGCCATACACAGGGTTAATCATTGAGCCAATCGCTAGCCCTCAGAGCCAGACGTAGGGAATTTACACTTCACCTCGATCGCAAAATCTGACTCTGCTTTGCCGCTAGCGAGCATGGGCAGCCCTCCCTCCGCCGTGATTTTGAGATTGAAGCGGAGAGTAATCTCTTCGACTTCTGCGATCGCCAAGTCTTTAAATGCCCCAATGGCATACTGCGTATAGCCTTGGATTGTGCGATGTACGTCTGCCAACTTGACCCTCAGCTCAGGCGTAATTTGAGGCTGACGGATTCCTGGAACACCTCCTCTAGGTGTATTCGGATCGTAAGAATCGAAATCCTCATCAACGCTGCGCACAGGAGACGCTGAGGTTGACTCAACCAGAACGTTATAGGTGTTTGCTTCATCTTCGAGAATAAGCCGTTGAATCATCAATTATCTCCCTGCACTAGATGCCCGTACATAAGTGTGTGAAAGCCTTGAAAACTTGTAGGCCCCGGCAAAAAGATTGACCGTCATGAAATACTGAAATTTGCTTCAGCTCAGGGGCTGTACTATGTCAGCCACCACCTGTCTTTATGATCAAGTGCTGTCGTTGCTAAGTCAATGACGAGCCGTATCTTTGCTTTAGCAGGTCTTGGAGTATCCCAGTGCCAGCCACCGTCAGTGCCAAACTCCCTCTGCTGAGTGCTCCCTAAAACCTCGAGACTTGCTGCTTGCTAACCGAGGCCCAGATCCACTGGGTCAGCCAAGTTGGTTATCAGCCTTGCCAAAGCTGCCCAATACCATACTCACATATGTCCACATCTAGAATCAGTCAGCGGTTCAACCTAAACTCCCCATCCCTAAACCATTTTGGCCAGAGCGATTTTCGCTGAGCTAGCAGTCTCTCGCAAACTCCGTAACGAGGGGGCAGGGATCAGCGCTGTAAGGCCGTTTAGATCGTGATCGCCCCGCCAACTTCGGCAATGATTCAAAACTTCAAGGCTCCACAGCTACTTCAGTCGCTTACCTCCAGCCCATGGCTATGGTGCTTCGTAACTGTAGATGAGGTGTGGTTTAGGTTAGCAACGGTAACTATGTGATGGGCAAAGGCGATCGCCTCTTTCCTACCTTGCTTGTCATAAATCAGCCTCACCGTCTCACTCCCTGCCACCAGCATCAGCGTCACCTCCTTAGCCGAGCACCCATCCCGCAATGCCCGCTGCGCCACCCGCAGATCCAAACTCGCTGCCGGTAACCCCGCCGAGTAGTGCTCCCACCGCTTCAAAAGCTGCTCCCTGGAATTCGCCTTTGGCGGTTCGGGGGAATCTACCCCTTGCTGCTCTCGTCCAACCGTCCTTCCAACCGCTCCAGCGAGTCGATCAACGGCTGCTGCAAAGCCAACTCGATCTTGAGCTGCCCGTTCCAACTGCTCAAGGCTGCTATCAACAGCCGCAACTGCTCCTGCAAGGTCGCCTGCGCATCGGAGGAGGTGTCGTCGCTGACGATATGCTGCAATTGCGCGACCAAGCGCCCCAAGCTCTGGTTCCAGTGCTGCGGCCACATCGCCAAATCCTCGCCCAAGGTCTGGACGTGGTCTTCGAGGTGCAGAACTCGCTGCGTATTGACGCAAATCTCGGCCCGCAGCGGCTCTAAGCTGCTCTGCAACACGGTTTCCAATACGCTCTCCCACTGCTCTGGGGTCAACGCTGGGGATGGGTTCTGGTTTCCGTTGTTCCCGTTCGAGTACTTGTCCATGGTTAATCACCTGCTGAGTTAAAGGCACGTAGTCACTCACGTTCTCCTTGGCCCGCGACACCTGGGCCAACCGCTCCAAGTCTGCCTGGCTGGTGGTGTACAAGGTCACCGCTCGCTTGGCTCTGGAGATCGCCACATAAAACGCTTCTCGATTCGTCGTTTCGCCCAGCAACGCCAGCACCAGCTCCGCTGTCTTGCCCTGGCTGCTGTAGGTGGTGCTCACCCAGGCGTAGTCGATGTACTGATTCCCGCTGAGGTTGATGGTGGTGGTCTGCCCTGCACTATCTTGAATAGTCACCATCCCATCGGCTTCAAGCCCCGTTACCACAAACCCTTGTCCATTGCGGATTCTGGCTTTGGCGTTATTGCGTGTCCATCGGAGGCGATCGCCCACCGCTACCTGAATCGATTGCGTTGTATAAACAGTTTTGCGCGGGCACGCTGCCGGATCGACTGACAATACCGATCCACTCGGCGTCTCCAGCACCACCTGCTGAGCCTCGGCATTCACCGCCACCACCCGGTACTGCTCCTCTAATCAATCCCTGCTTTCGGTAGTCCTGAATCGGCACCAGCACATCGCCTGGTGCGTAGGCCTTGAGGTAACTGACCTGAGCCGTAGTCAAATCCTTCCGCCGCAAGCTCTGCATCACAAAGCTATCCGCGCCCAAAGCCCCTTCATCCCGTAGCCCAGATCGCATCGCCTGAGTCAGGGCCAACCGCTCCGCATTAGTTCCCGCCAGCACTAGCGTGCTCTCCCGATCCCCTGCCGCTAGCGCCAAATAATCAGCTGCCACCTGCTGAATTCGTTCCTGAGTTTGATCCCCTTCCTTGACACATCCGGCCTGGGCCAGGATCTCAATGCCTTCGCTGACCTGCCCCTGAGCCACCAGTTCTACAGCCGATCGCAGCACCCTATTCTGTTGCCGCCGATGGGTTTCCAGATAGGCGGTGGTCATTCCACCCACCTGCAAGCTTTTGAAGGGATTGCCCGCTTCCACCGCTGACAACTGCCGGGTATCCCCTACCAGCAAGACCCTGACCTGCTCCAGTGCCGCCCGCCGCAATAGGGCATGGGCATCCTTCATGCTCAACAGCCCTGCCTCATCCACAATCCAAAGTGTGGGTTGGGGTGCTTGATCAGGTGTATCAGAAACCAATAGGCCCGCTACGGTTGTGGTCTCAATCCCCAGCGATTCCCCCAACACATGAGCGGCTTCAGCGCTTGGGGCCAACCCTCGAATCATGTAGCCTTGCGTTTGAGTCAAATCTTTCAGCACGCTTAGGAACGTGGATTAAATAACCTGAACTTCTGGGACGGCGGTGTAGTTCCATTGAGGCAAGAGGTCATCAAAGACAATTGTCATCGTGGCTTTGAAGTCTTCAGCTACTTTTCGCCCCGTTTGGT
>NZ_JAYGIH010000083.1:0-46391 GCF_034932455.1 Leptolyngbya sp. CCNP1308
GACCCGTTGCCCCAAACACTGATTGACCAGGCCGATCGGGCGCTTTATAGGGCTAAGCAGCAGGGGCGCGATCGCTTCCAGGTGTTCGGCACTGAGCCGGCACAACACTCGTGACGTTCCATAACGGGTTTGCTCCCAGCCTGCTCCACCAATACTTCTATAGAACCCTTGTATGGAGAGGGTTTCCATGATTTATGTACAGTTGCGCGCGCAGGCAACTATTCAACCTACCCTGCCCTGATGCCTTCGCATTCCCACTGACCTCGTACTTGGTGAGTAGACGGAGCAAAAAACGAGGTTGCGATCGCCCGCTATTAAGATGGCTGCATCCCGATGGTGAGTGCCGACCAGTAGCGCTACGTCTTCCTCGTGCTCAACACCCCGGTGCTCGACAGCGCCTCCGGTCAATCCATCCCGGCTGTGAGGCAAGGTTAGGAGCCCCATTAACCCAGCAAAGCCCGTCCCTCTGCATCGCAATGGGAGCCAGGGCAAGCGTTGCCGCCTGCCCTTGAGATTACTCAATACATTTGCAAAGTAAATACATTGAAATTTAGCTATACAAAAAACTGATGCAACAGTTTTGAGATTGACATTTTACAAAACTTGCCCTGTGAGCAACCATTGAGCCATTCAGATCGTAATCCCGATGAGGATAGAGATAACTCATGGTTGCTCTCACAGATTTGCGCCCGGAAGCCCTGCCCCAGGGTCGGCTGAGTGTTCAGGTGGCGGATATTGCCGCTGATTCGACAGTGCTGCGCTGCCTCGATTGGGATCGCGATCGCTTTGATATTGAGTTTGAGTTGCGCAATGGCACTACCTACAACTCGTTTTTGATTCGCGGTGACCGGACAGCCCTGCTCGACACGACCCACGTCAAGTTTCGGGATCTATACCTGGCGGAACTGCGCGGACAGGTCGATCTGGCGGCGATCGACTACCTGATTGTCAACCACACCGAGCCTGATCACAGCGGCCTGGTGGGCGACCTATTGACCCTGGCTCCCCAGATCACGGTGGTGGGCTCGAAGGTGGCGATTCAGTTTTTGCAGAATCAGATCCATCGGCCCTTTGCGGCCCAGGTGGTGAAGAGCGGCGATCGCCTCGATTTGGGCCAGGGCCACGACCTGGAATTTATCTCGGCCCCCAACTTGCACTGGCCCGACACCATGCTCACCTACGACAGCGGCACCCAGGTGCTGTACACCTGCGATGTGTTTGGCCTGCACTACTGCGACGATACTTTCTACGATGAGATGCCGGCGCTGCTAGAGGCCGATTTTCAGCTCTACTACGACTGCCTGATGGGGCCAAATGCCCGGTCAGTGCTAGCGGCGCTGAAGCGGATGGAACCGTTCTCGATCAGTCAAATTGCCACTGGCCACGGCCCCCTGCTGCGCCATCACCTGGCCGACTGGACGGGGCGCTATCGCACCTGGAGCGAGGCCCAAGCTAAATCTGAACCCTTTGTGGCGATCTTTTATGCGGGAGAGTATGGGCACAGCGATCGCATTGCCCACGCCCTGGGCCAGGGCTTGCTCAAAACTGCCACCGCCGTTGAGCTGGTAGATTTGCTCGATACGGATATCTCTGCCGTGCGGGAACTAGTGACCACTGCCGCTGGCCTGGTTTTAGGCATGCCGCCCCAGTCGGCCCCCGGTCTAGAGCCGATTCTCAGCACAATTCTCGCAGCGGCCCACCCCAAGCAGGCGATCGGGCTATTTGAAACCGGCGGCGGCCAGGATGAGCCGATTTTTCCCCTGCGCAATCGGTTTCAGGAGCTGGGCCTGCAACCGGCCTTTGAGCCCATTTTGATTAAGGCTGCACCCACTGAGGCCACCGACAAACTCTGCGAAGAGGCGGGCACCGACCTGGGCCAGTGGGTCAACTGCGATCGCACCCAAAAGCAAGGCCAATCCCTAGATTCGGGGTTAGATCAGGCCCTGGGTCGGCTCAGCACGGGCCTCTATATATTGACCGCCCAAAAGGGCGACGTCAGCAGCGCCATGTTGGCCTCCTGGGTGATTCAGGCCAGCATTCAGCCCCCCGGCCTGGCCGTCGCAGTAGCCAGGGATCGCGCCATCGAATCGCTGCTGCACGGCGGTGACACCTTTGTGCTCAACGTGCTGGAAGACGGCAACTATCAGCGGCTGATGAAGCATTTTCTCAAACGCTTCCCCCCTGGCGGCGATCGCTTCGAGGGGGTGTCTATCTACGCCGCCGAAAACGGCTCCCCCATTTTGGCGGAATCTCTAGCCTACCTGGAATGCACCGTCACTCACCGCCTAGAAGCGGGAGACCACTGGGTGATTTACTGCACCGCTGGGGCCGGGCGGGTAGCTAAACCCGCTGGCCTGCCGGTGGTGCACCACCGGCAGGCCAGCAATCACTATTGACCTCACCATCCCACTAACCCACTAGGTAATTCCTATGCAAACTCTCCCCACCTCCTCCCGCTGGGCCACCTGGCTAAACGGCAACTATGTCGTGCGTCTGCTTGAGCTGGTTCAAGACCTGATCGTGATTTCTCTCTGCATTGGGCTGTTTGGCTTCATGGTGATGCAGTTGCGAGAGATGTTTCTCTCACTGCTGCCACCCCTCAATTTTCCAGAGGTGACCTCCGACATTCTCTTTTTGCTGATCTTAGTCGAGCTGTTTCGGCTGCTGATTATTTATCTGCAAGAGCATCGGGTCTCCATTGGCGTGGCGGTAGAGGTCTCTATTGTGTCAGTGCTGCGGGAAATTATTGTGCGGGGCGTACTCGATACCCCCTGGACCCAGGTGCTAGCCAGCTGCTCGTTCTTAATCGTGCTAGGCGGATTACTGGTAATTCGGGCCTGGATTCCGCCTACCTTCGACGGCATTGACCCAGAACAGGAGGTTTCGCGTCGCCACCGGATTCGCTTTGCCCACGACATCGCCGAACCAGAGATGGCCAAGTCACCCCTTCATTAACCAAACTTGCAGCAGCATCCCCACCCGCTTAGCCATACCAGAATTGCCCCATCCCAAATCGCCAAGCCAAAATCCGCAATTGGTATAAACCATCCCTACCCGTGCTTTTCCCATGACCTTAACTACCCCTTCAGCCTCTCTCCCCACCACGTTTCGCTCCCGCGATGTGCAAGTCGCGGCCATTGGGCCTCAGTCTCAGGTACTGCGATCGCGCACCTGGGACCGACTCAAGTTTGAGGTGGAATATAGCCGCCAGCGGGGCACTACCGCCAATGCCTACCTAATTCAGGCCGATAAAATTGCCCTGCTCGACCCCCCCGGCGAATCGTTCACCGACCTCTACCTAACAGAACTCCAGCATCAGATCAATCTCTCGCAGATTGACTACATCGTCACCAGCCATGTCAATGCCAACCGGCTGACGACGTTAACCCAGCTCCTAGACCTAGCTCCTCAGGGCCAGATTATCTGTTCGAGGGCGGCGGCTAACACTCTTAAGATTGCCTTGGGCAACCGGGCCGACCGACTTTGCCCTGTGCGCTCTGGAGATACCCTGGATTTGGGTCAGGGCCATGTGCTGGAGTTCATTCGCGTGTCCACGCCCCGCTGGCCTGATGGGCTGTGCACCTACGACCCAGCTAGCCAAATTCTCTTCAGCGATAAGCTGTTTGGTGCCCACTGCTGCGACGATGCCCTTTGGGATGAGCAGTGGCGGCAGTTGGAAGACGATCGCCGCTACTATTTCGACTGCCTGCATAGCCCCCAGGCTAAACAGGTGGAAACGGCCCTAGAGCTATTTGAGCCCCTGGCCCTCAAAACCATTGCCCCCGGCCACGGCCCCCTGGTGCGCTACAGCCTCAGCCGACTCCGGCAAGACTATCGCCAGTGGTGTCAACAGCAGGCCCTGCAGCCCCTGCGGGTGGCACTGCTCTATGCCTCGGCCTATGGCAATACGGCCCGGCTGGCCGCTTCGATCGCCCAATCTCTCAACGCCGCCCAAATCGCCGTAGAGGCCATCAACTGTGAGCAGGCCGACCCCAACACTCTGATCGACACCCTCAGCCGGTGCGATGGTTTCATCATCGGCTCCCCCACCATAGGGGGCCATGCCCCGGTGCAAATTCAAACCGCCCTGGGGTTGATCTTGACCAATGTGCCCAAAACCAAGCTGTCTGGGGTGTTTGGCTCCTACGGCTGGAGCGGCGAAGCCATTGATGAGCTGGAACAAAAGCTTAAAGATGCCAACTACCCCGTTGGCTTTAAGCCCCTGCGGGTGCGCTTTAGCCCCAATGATGCCGCCCTAGAAGCCTGTACCGTAGCGGCAGCTCAGTTTGCCCAGCAGTTGCGCAAGCGCCAGAAGCAGCAGGAGGCTCGGCCTGCGATCGCCGCCGCCGCCCAGAGCGATCGCACCGCCCAAGCCCTGGGGCGACTGATTGGTTCCCTGTGTGTCGTCACCACCCAAACCGATGGCAGTCACACCGGACTGCTGACGGCCTGGGTAGCCCAGGCCAGCATTAGCCCCCCCGGCCTAATGCTGACCCTGCCTGGGGAGGCCCCTGAAACCAGTCAGTTCCGCCCCGGCAGCGGCTTCGTGCTGAATATCCTCAAGGAGGGGCGGGCGGTGCGCCGCCATTTCTCGGCCCAGGGCTACTCCACCGCCGCCTTTGACCACCTGCCCTTTGAGGCAGCCACCAACGGCTGCGCCATTCTCACCGATGCGCTGGCCTACGTGGAATGCACCGTTGTCGAACTTTCCCCCGTGGGCGACCAGGTGCTGATCTACGCCACGGTGCAGCGGGGTGAGCTGTTTGACAACAGCGGCATGCCTGCTATTCAGCACCGTCCAGCAGTCCATTGCGCCTGACTAACCCCTGATTCTTCTAACCCTGACCTTTCCAATGAATAAACTCCACCACACGACTCAAGAAGGCTGGGCGGTCCATATCTACGACTGCGATCGCCGCCTGCTCTGCACCCTCGAACCCTCCCACGGCTGGATGTTTATGGCTGGCCTTGCCCTCGGCCTCACCCTGGGAATCATCGGCTATAACCTGCCCCAGGAGCCCGCAGCGGTGCCCCCCCAAGCTCCCAAGCTCGACATCGTGGCACCGCTGCAAATCGATTGATTTCGCACGAGCTATCCCAGATTGGCGACCCTCCACTACCGAGCCATGAATGGTAAGAAAACCTGATGATAGATAACAAAAAGCTATATACATAACCTATTGATATTTGCTTAAATTATCAATAGACTGAAGACAGTTCACGACACCCCAGGAAATCATCCACCATGAGTTTGACCACCACCCTATCGAGCCCCAGCACCACGTTCCAGCGCACTCTGGCATCTCGTTTGCAAGTTGCCCTTGAGCATGCCCGCCGCCTGACCGCTCTATATGGCACCACCAATCAAGACGTTGCGATCGCCTGGGAAACCGTCGAAGAACTGACGACGGCGCATCACCGCCAGGTAGCCCACCAGCCAACAGCATTTAGCCAGTACTGCATGGCTAACCCCAATGCCCCTGAGTGCCGCATCTACGAAAGCTAGAAGCAGCGGTCGAGCACGTTAACTCTCTCCCTTCACAGCCTGGGCGGAAACAGCAGTTTCCGCCTTTTTTGTGTCTACGGGACTGAAGGTGCGATCGCCCTCCGCAGCCAGTCAAAATATTAATTGAAACTATTTCAGGATCTCTATTCAATAAGCTCAGCTTATTTTTCGCATTGGGAATTGCAGTGGAATTTTGTGGTTTTTAGGGGTATGCAGCTGGAGAAAAGAGTATAGACTCAGTGACATGGAAAAAAAGTTTAGGATTTATAAAAGTAAATTCTAGGCAATCGGCAGCCTCGCTACGGGAATGCCCGAGTTTGCCACCCAAAGGGGTGAGTCGTCTGGCCCAAGGCGATCGCTCCCAAGCCTTTAAACCACTGTTCACATCATTTACAGCGCCCCTAGCCGGAGGCGTTAAAAGGAGTTTCAATGTCCGATTTTTCGCGTCGTAAGTTTCTGGTTACCGCAGGGGTAACAGCGGCCAGTTCGATCTTGATCAAAGGCTGTGCGGGCAACCCCCCCTCGGCTACAAACAGCACTGCACCGGCAGCCACCGCCGCCCCCGGTCCCGTGGCCACCAATGACACGCCTGAAACCACCAAGGTGAAGCTGGGCTACATTCCCATCGCAGAATCGGCCCCGCTGATCATTGCCCAGGAAAAGGGCTTTTTTGCCAAGTACGGCATGACCGAGGTAGAAGTCTCCAAGCAGGCCAGCTGGGCCTCGGCGCGGGATAACGTCACCATTGGTTCTGCGGGCGGCGGCATTGACGGTGGCCAGTGGCAAATGCCCATGCCCCACCTGCTCAGCGAAGGCATTATTACCGACGGCCAAAAGGTGCCTATGTACGTGCTGGCCCAGCTCAACACCCAGGGCAACGGTATTGCCGTCTCCGGCATCCACACTGGCAAGGGCTTGGGAATAGACCTATCAGGGGCCGCCGACTACATCAAAGGATTTCCCAGCAGCCAGGGCCGCAAATTTAAGGCCGCCCACACCTTCCCCAACGTCAACCAAGACTTTTGGATTCGCTACTGGTTTGCCGCAGGCGGCATTGACCCCGACAACGACATCGACCTGCTCGCCGTGCCCTCGGCAGAAACGGTGCAGGGCATGCGCAACGGCACCATGGATGCCTTTAGCACCGGCGACCCCTGGCCCTATCGCATCGTTGCCGACGACATTGGCTTTATGTCGGCCTTGACCCACGAACTTTGGGCCTTTCACCCCGAAGAGTACCTGGCCATTCGGGCCGATTGGGTTGACGCCAACCCCAACGCTACCAAAGCCCTGCTGAAAGGGGTAATGGAAGGCCAGCAGTGGCTGGATGACCCGGCTAACCGGCCCGAAGCGGTGAAAATTTTGGCGGGTCGCAACTACTTCAATGTTCCAGAAGAAATTTTGAACCCACCCTACAAGGGCGAGTACACCATGGGCGATGGCAAAGCCGACTTGAAGGACATCAACGCTGGCCCGCTGTACTGGACTGACCCCAAAGGCAGCGTGTCTTATCCCTATAAGAGCCACGACCTGTGGTTCTTGACCGAGAGCATGCGCTGGGGCTTCCACAAAGACAATCTCACTGATTTCGACACTGCCAAGCGCATTGTCGATGCGGTCAACCGCGAAGACATCTGGCGCGAAGCCGCCACCGAAGCCGGGTTTACCGCCGCCATTCCTGCCGATACGTCGCGCGGCATCGAAACCTTCTTCGACGGCATCAAGTTTGACCCCGCCAACCCTGAGGCCTACCTCAACAGCCTCAAGATTAAGCGGGTCTAGGAAGGAGAGGGGTAGATGAGTAGACGGGTGGATGGGTAGGCGGGTGATCGGGCCCAACGACCCACACATCCACACATTCACCCATCCACCCCTTCTCCTCCCCTCAGTACTGGTTCAGAGAGAGATGACAGAGGCGAGAGCATGGGGTCTCCCTCCCAACAGCAGCCCCATTCCCCCTTGCCTCGGTGTCTGAACCAGCCTGCCTCGGTCGGTCTCCCCAAAGAAAGGCCGAGGTGGGTTTCCTCCTCAAACCGTTTGTGATCCTTTTCCTTTAACCCAGGTACAGCAGCTATGGTGACTCACCCTCAAGTTCGCAGGCAGGCGCGTCCTAACTCGGTTCTGTCTTCGGTGCAGCAGTTTTGGCAAAAGCGCGGCGCTGACCTGGTTCTTCCCCTTGTCGGTATTGCGGTATTTTTAACGGTCTGGCAGCTGGTGTCGTGGTCAGGAATGACCCGATTGCCTGGGCCGCTGAGTTTGTGGACTGATACCCGCACCCGCGAGCTGTTGCTCTACCCGTTTTACGACCTGGGTGGGTTAGATAAGGGCCTGTTTTGGCAAACCTGGGCCAGTTTGGGCCGGGTGGCTCAGGGCTACACCGCCGCCGCTGTGGTGGGTATTGCGGTCGGGGTTTTGGTAGGCACTAGTCCCTGGCTCGATAAGGCCACCTACCCAATCTTTCAGTTTTTGCGGATGGTAGCGCCCTTAGCTTGGGTACCCATTGCCCTGGTGGCGCTCCAGCAAAACCAGCCTGCGGCCATCTTCGTAATTTTCATCACCGCTGTGTGGCCGATTTTAATTAACACCATTGAAGGGGTAAAGCAAATTCCAGAAGATTACAACAACGTAGCTAAGGTGCTGCAACTGTCGCGCAAAGACTATTACTTCAACATTTTGTTTCCCTCGGCGCTGCCCTACATTTTTACCGGACTGCGGATTGCGATCGGTCTGGCCTGGCTGGCGATCATTGCGGCAGAGATTGTGATGTCGGGGATTGTAGGTATTGGCTTTTTTATCTGGGATGCTTACCAGCAAAACTACATCAGCGAGATTATCTTGGCGGTGTTCTATATCGGCTTTGTGGGGCTGCTGCTCGATCGCGCGATCGCCCTCTTGCAAATGAAAATCGCCCCCACCCGCAAGTAGGAAACCCGTAGGGTTATTTAACTTTTTCGAATTTTGGGGGTGGGTATTGCCCACCCTACAGCTCCTACGGCATTACTCTACGACAACCAAGAGGATAGAACGATGAGTTTATTGGTGGCAGTAGATCAGGTAGATAAGGTCTTTTCCCTGGCGGATGGTGGTGAATATATTGCCCTTAAAGGGATTGATTTGACGATTAAAAAAGGAGAGTTTGTCTCTTTTATCGGCCACTCAGGCTGTGGCAAGTCTACGCTCTTAAATATGATCGCAGGGCTGTCATTGCCCAGTTCTGGGGTGCTGACTTTAGAAGGTAAGAAAATTACGGAACCCGGCCCCGATCGCATGGTGGTGTTCCAGAACTATTCTCTCTTGCCCTGGCGTAGCGTGCGCGAAAACATTGCCCTGGCGGTGAACAGCGTCCGTGGTGACCTGCCCAAAGGCGATCGCCGCGCCATTGTCGAAGAGCACATTAACCTGGTGGGATTGCAGCAGGCCGCCGACAAAATGCCCGACCAGCTCTCTGGCGGCATGAAGCAGCGGGTGGCGATCGCCCGCGCCCTAGCCATTCGCCCCAAGCTGCTCTTGCTCGATGAACCCTTTGGGGCGCTGGATGCCCTAACTCGCGGCAATCTGCAAACCCAGCTGATGCGCATCTGCGACGAAAACAACGTCACCGCCGTGATGGTCACCCACGATGTGGATGAGGCGGTGCTGCTGAGCGATCGCATTGTTATGCTCACCAATGGCCCAGGTGCGGAAATTGGCAATATTCTCGAGGTCGATATTCCCCGCCCGCGCCAGCGCATGGAAGTGGTGGAGCACCCCAGCTACTACAGCCTGCGCAGCGAGATCATCTACTTCCTCAACCAGCAAAAGCGGATCAAAAAGCGCCGCGCCCTCAAAACCGCCGTAGTCGCCCGCCACGGCCTAGAGAAGGTAAACCTCGACCTTGGCTTTGTGCCGCTGACCGCCTGTGCTCCGGTAGCGATCGCCAAAGAAAAAGGCTTTTTTGCCAAGCACGGCCTTGACGAAGTTAACCTGGTGCGCGAAACCAGCTGGCGCGGCATTGTCGACGGCATCGCTGGGGGCTACCTGGATGCAGCCCAAATGCCGTCGGGTATGCCCCTGTGGTTTTCCCTAGGTGGCCACAACAACCAGCCGTTGCCTGTAGTCTCGGCCCTGACCATGACCCGCAACGGCAACGCCATCACTCTATCGCGGCGCTTCTACGACCAGGGCATCCACAGCCTGGATGCCTTTCGCGACATGCTGCACCGCACTCCCGAAACTCAGCACCGCATGGGCATGGTGCACCCCTCGTCGATGCACAACCTGCTGCTGCGCTACTGGCTAGCGGCGGGTAGCATCGACCCCGATCGCGACTTGGCTCTGCAAACCATTCCCCCCGCCCAGATGGTGGTGGATCTGAAGAACAATGCGATCGACGGTTTCTGCGTCGGCGAACCCTGGAACCTTCGGGCCGGCATGGACGAGGTGGGCTTTACCATCGCCACGGATCGCGAAATCTACGACGGCCACCCCGGCAAAGTGCTCGGCGTGCGCGAAGACTGGGCCGCTGCCTACCCCAACACCCACATCGCCCTCACCAAGGCCCTGCTCGATGCCTGCCGTTATTGCACCGACCCCGAAAACGAGCTAGAGATTCGCCAGATTCTCTCCCAGCGAGCCTACCTGGGCACCCCAATTGACTACATCCACTTGGGCGCCCCCAACACCAAAGTCTGCGAGTTGCAAAAGCCCAGGCGTGAGTACGCCCACCACCTATTCTTTGGCGACGGGGCCAACCGGCCCAGCCGCACCGAACACCTCTGGCACATGACCCAGCTGGCCCGTTGGGGCGACGTCCCCTTCCCCCGCAACTGGCTCGAGATTCTAGAGCGGATTGTGCGGGTAGACGTCTACAGCACCGCCGCCCGTGAACTGGGCCTGCTCGACACCAAGTTTACCCGAGGCAGCATTCACCTGTTCGACGGCACCGACTTCGACGCTGAAGACCCCATCGGCTACCTCAACAGCCTCGCTATCAAGCGTGACATCACCATCGCCGAGGTGGTACTCGATGGGCGAATGGCAACGCCCACCGCAAGGATCGCTTCGCCAATTGCAGCCTAACCTCCTTGCCAGACGTATTGCTGGCGTGAATGCACCTTACGGGAGCCGGCCAGGTTTGGAACCTCAGAATTGAGTTCCTCCCACACCTCCATCGGCAGAACAGGGGTTTAAACCGATGATCGATCAATCCTTTCCGTTGGAGCCAGGGCGGCGGAACGGCCCTGGACGAAAGGGGTCTGGGGCCAGCGAAATGGCCCCAGCCGTACCTCTGGCTTCCCACCCCCCATCTCCATCCTTCTCAACAACAAACATCTCAACTCTCGAAACATCCCAATCTAGAACTCAGGAGTAAAACCATGCAACCCACTCCCCTTAAACTCAAGTCCCGTCGCCCCGCCCATCCCGAACTGGTGGGCTATAACCAGCCCTCCCCCGATCAGGGCTTTCTGGTCTTTGATCAGGTTTCTAAGGGTTTTCCCACCGCCAAAGGCATATTCCCAGTACTAGAAAACGTCAACCTAACCATTCAACAGGGCGAATTCGTCTGCTTCATCGGCCACTCCGGCTGCGGCAAGTCGACCCTGCTCAGCCTGGTCTCAGGCTTTCAACAAGCCACCGGCGGCTCCGTCACCCTCAACGGCAGGCCCATCCTCAAACCCGGCCCCGATCGCATGGTCGTCTTTCAAAACTACGCCCTGCTCCCCTGGCGCACCGTGTTTGAGAACGTCTACCTAGCGGTGAAAACAGTGTGGCCCAACAAACCCGAGGCCCAAAAGCGCGCGATCGTGCGCGACCACCTGGCTATGGTGGGCCTCACCGAAGCGGCAGATAAAAGGCCCGACCAAATCTCCGGCGGCATGCGCCAGCGAGTGTCAATCGCCCGCGCCCTAGCTATTCGCCCGGAGGTACTGATTCTCGACGAACCCTTTGGAGCACTCGATGCGATCACCAAAGAAGAACTCCAGGAAGAGCTGCTGCAGATCTGGAATGACCACCGCTGCACAGTCTTGATGATCACTCACGACATTGATGAAGCGCTATTTCTGGCCGATCGCCTAGTAATGATGACCAACGGCCCCGCCGCTACCATTGGCGAAGTGATGGATATCCCCTTCGAGCGGCCCCGCGATCGCGACCAAATTATGGAAGACCCCCAGTACTACCAGTTGCGCAACTACGCCCTCGACTTTCTCTATAATCGCTTTGCCCACGATGCAGGAGTCTAGAATGGCTGACCCCCGCGACTGGTTTGCTGGCCGGGTGGCGGTGCTGGCCACCATGCACCGCAAAGAGCAGGCGATCGCCCCCCTACTCGAATCTAGCCTGGGGTTCACGGTGGTTGTGCCTTCAGGGTTTAACACCGACAGCTTTGGCACCTTTACAGGCGACGTCAAACGCCCCGCCGATCAGCTCACCACGGCTCGGCTCAAGGCCGCCTCTGCCCTCCGCCAAACGGGAGAAAGCCTGGCGATTGCCAGCGAGGGCAGCTTTGGGCCGCACCCGCAGATTCCATTTTTGGCCTGTGATCGCGAAGTAGTGCTGCTGCTCGACCACCAGCACCAGCTCGAAATCGTCGGCGAGACCATCTCCACGGACACTAACTACCGCAGTCAAACCGTCCGTAGCCCTGACGAAGCTTTGGCCTTTGCCGAGTCTGTGGGCTTTCCCAGCCATGGCATGGTCGTCAAAGTTGAGGATGTCGGCACCGTTGTCGCCAAAGGCATTACGGTGCCAGAGGTGCTGCTCGCCGCCGTTAAGCAAGCGGTGCAGCAGTCTCCCAGCCACCATGCCCGCATTGAAACCGACCTGCGGGCGCTCTACAACCCCACCCGCATGGGAGTCATTACCCAGGCTACCGAAGCGCTACTCAAAGTCATAGCCCAAGCCTGCCCCGCCTGCGGCTGCCCCGGCTTTAGCGAAGTAAAACGCTGGCCCGGCTTACCCTGTGGCCAGTGCGGCACCCCTACACTGATGCCCCTTTCAGTCCGATACCAGTGCCAGCAGTGCCAGCACCAGCAAGATGGCCCTTGCCCCGACTCACCCCCCGTAGCAGACCCTAGCTACTGTCCCTACTGCAATCCGTAGCACCTCAAAGGGGCACGGCGTCAACTTGATCGATAGTCATATCAGAAGATTAGCCTTGACAGTCCGATGTCAAAGGACTGATTGACACAAGTATGTGAAAAGCTTGCAACCTTATCGGATGCCGAGGAGTGTGCTGCTTTTCATAGTGGAGCTCTACTGATCCCACGACAGTCCTGCTCGTTAGCCCCAGCGGGCGGCTCAGTGATTGGGTCATTACTGGCCCAGACATTGGTTTGGGGGGTGGCAATCCCGGTCTGCTCTAATTAGCCTCGAAGCGGCCCTACTTGTTACTATTTTAGCGGCCTGGCTCATCCCAATCTTCAAAGGTTAAAGAATCTGGGTTCTGCATCTATGCGATTGCAGTGATGGCAGATCGGTTAGTTGCCCGTGCCGCAACCCCTCCACTGTTGAAATTAAGGCTCAAACTCTTGTCCAGTCTTGAATCCAGCCCCCTGATTAGGGGGCATGGTAGAGAGATGACTGAACGGAGCAATCAGGCGTTAAGGAAACTGGCACAAGCCAACATAGTCCACATTTAGGCCACTTAAGATAGCAACTGTCACAGAGCTATTTGGATCACCCCATCAGAATCGCGTTTTTTGGGAAAGAGGGAGCCAGACAAAAACCTCGCCTTAGCGTTCCATCTCGACCTGGCGGGGGCGCTGGGGGGCCTGCGTTGCCTGATGGAGAATCCGATGGGCCTTTTGGATCTGGCCAACATCTTCTACCGTAATGCCCTGGGCCAGCTGCGGTTGCCAAATCCCCTGGTGTCGCTGAAGTCGGAGCAGCTCGCCACGTCCATCCTGGGCGACCAGGGAGATCGTGTCGGTCGATTGGCAAAACGACAGCGTGTAGTGTCGGCCCTTGAGTACCCAGGTGTCAGGCACGGCTTGCTCCATCTGGCCTGCCTGCTTGGCTAGCGTCAGGATGCCTTTCACCTCCGGCACCAGGCGTTCAGCCCACATCATCTGCTCGGCGCTGATCTGCTCCCGCTGCTGCCGCTGTTGGCGTCGTCGTTCAAGGCTGCGAGCGAGTTCATGAGCAAGGCGAGCGAGCGCTCCTGCCCATCGAGATTGCTGCTCACCCGCTGATTTAACTCGTTCAGCTGTGTCACTAAGGCCGATAAGAGTGCCTGCAATTGCCTGGAGCTGTCGCTGCTGCTGCCAGCCTCTAGCCCCTTGAGCAATGCGTTCAAGGTCTGCTGGAGGTGGCTGTGTTCGGTGGTCAGCTGCCTCAGCACCTGCTCCGATTGGGCCTGGTGGCGCACCAAGGACTCGATCTGAGAGCGCAGCTGGGCGTTGTCCTGCTGGAGCCCCGCGATCTGCTGCTGGAGCGGTAGCAAAGCCTGCTGCAACGCGCTCACCAGCGCCTCTGCCAAGATCCCTGGCGGCATCTCGATTGCCCACTGTTGAGGGGGCGGCGGCGGGGGTACTTTCCTGGGTCTGGCCATGGGTAGTCACCAAATTAAATAGCGGGATATAGTCGCTGACGTTCTCCTTGGCTGAGGATCGCTGCGCCTGGCGCAGCAGGTCATCCGGATCGGCGGTGTAGAGCGAGAGCTGGTATTTGGCCCGCGACACGGCCACATAAAATGACTCCTGGCTGGTGGTGGCATCCATCAGCGCCATCACTCGGTCGGCGGTTTTGCCCTGGGCGCTGTAGGTGGTGCTCACCAGGCCGTAATCGACATACTGCAAGCCGGTTAGATCCACAGCATCACAGCGGCCATCGGAGTAGCGAATCTCGGCCTGGCCCTGGGCATCGATGGCGGCCAGGGTAAAGGACTGCCCATTGCGCAGGTTTTGCGACCGGTCGTTGCGCGTCCAGCGCAGGCGATCGCCCACGGCAACGGGGATCGCTTGGCGGGTGTAGACCGTCTTGTTGGGACAGTCCGTTGGGTCAACCTCAACGGTTTGACCGGCTTCATTGGCCAAGGTGAGCCGGTTGCGGCGGGCATCCACCTGGATCACCTGGTAGGGCTGTTGCTTCACCAGTCCCTGGCGTTTGTAGGACTGGTTGACGATGACGATGTCGCCGCTGGCGTAGTGGGCGGCATAGCCTGCCTGGGCCTGGGTCATGTCTTTTCGTCGTAGCGAGGCCAGGGTAAAGCCGTCGGCTCCTAACTGGCCCTGGGTCTGAAGTCCTGAGCGAATCAGGGCGGTGAGGGCCAGGCGCTCTTGGTTGGTTCCGGCAAGCAGCAGGGTTTTGTCGCGCTCTGTCTCGTCGAGGGCCAGATAGTCGGTGGCCACCTGCTGGAGGCGGGCCTCTGGCGATTGGATCGTCTTAATAGAGCCCGCCCCGACCAGGGTTTGAAAGGCGGCTTCCGTCTGGTCGGTGGCCAGCAGGTTAACGGCCTGTTTCAGTGCCGCCGTCTTCTGCCGTCGGGACTCATCGAGAAAGGCGGCTTGAATGCCTCCAGCCTGCAAGCTCTTGAAGGGGTTACCTGCCTCCACCGCCGAGAGCTGGCGGGTATCGCCCACGAGAATGACGCGAGCCTGTCGCTCCACGGCCAAGCTCAGTAGCCCATGGGCATCTTTGGCGGAGAGCAGCCCGGCCTCGTCAATCACCCAGATTTCTCGCTGTCCAGGTGCTGAATCGGGAGCGTGCAGCAGGCTAGCTACGGTATCGGTCGGTAGCCTGGCTTCTTTGCCCAGTACGTTGGCCGCTTCGGCACTGGGGGCAAACCCTCGCACTGAAAAGCCCAGGGCTTCAGCCGATTGCTTGAAGGCCTGCAACACAAAGGTCTTGCCGCTGCCTGGCAGGCCCTGCCAGGCCAACATCTGATCGCTACTGGTCAGGGCCAGGGTGAGCGCTCGCTGCTGACCGGCACTCAGGGGTGGCCACTGCGGCAACTGCTCCTGGAGTTCGTCTTCGCCTAGAATCGGTGCCCACTGGTGCTGCCCCTGGTGCATGAGCTGAATGGTGTCTCGTTCCCGGTGCAGGGCGGCGGTGGTGGTGTACTTGTCCTTGGTGGCCTCGACGGACAGCAGCTCGCCCTGGGCCGAGATCGCCTGGGATAGAGTGGCCAACGGCATTTCACCGAGGGCATGTTCTAGGGCAAAGCGCTCTACCTTCCCCCGGCGGAAGACTGACTCTCGTTCTGAGGCGTGGGCGGTGCCCGCGCGGGCCATCTGGTCTGCCTGATGGTGGGCAGTATTGGATAAATCTCGCTCCTGGTGGGGCACCTCGGGCAGGGTGATGTTCTGGTCATTAACCTGCTGCTGCCAGGCCGCTAGCAACACCTCGCGGGGCACCGCCTGTTTTCGTTTGCGGGTGCGCAGGGTCGCCTGCTTTTTCTGGCTGGCATAGAGCGGGGTGCCCTGTGTTTCGTCTAGGCTTTGCTGCCACTGCTGAAGGTAGGTTTCGATCTGGCGGGTGCGAGTTGAGAAGGTGCCGAGCAAGGTCTGGCTGTAGCCATTCAGCTCAAATTGCCCTTTGCCTTGGGGGTTGATGTCGTAGCCCAGCTGCCGCAGCTGGTAGGCCAGCTCGTTTTGATAGATCTCTCCCAGCAGAATCTGATTGGCCACAATCTCTTCGTTGCTGAGGCTGCGCCAGGTTCCATCCGGCAGCTGGGTAGTGTTCATCACCACGCAGTGGCTGTGGAGCTGCGGGTCGAGTTCGCGGCTGCTGTCGTGCTGAAACACTGCCGCAACGATGTTGCCGGTCACCACGCGCTGCCGTCCTTCGGGGGTGCTGACGCGGGCTTGGGCAAAGCGCTCCTGTAAGACACTTAAGGCGGTATCGACGGCCTGGTTATGGGCTGCAATGACTCGCTCGTCGCCTTGCACCAACCCGGCAATGGAGACACTCTTGGGGGCTGAAAAGGTGTAGTCGGTGGCGGCCCGGTGACGGATGGGATCGATGGCGCGGGCATGGAGACATTCCCCGTTGGGGGCGGTGCCGTGGAGCAGGGCTTTGAAGTCATCTGGCTTGACTTCACCCTGGAGTCCCAGGGTGCTCGCCCCCTGGCCATACCACCGGGCAGTTGAGCGGGCCGCGTCGGTGCCTGCGGTGTAGTAGTCGTCTTTTTCGTAGTAAGTTTCGGCCTGGGCAGCGGAGACCGAGCACATCGATAGCATGGGGCTGCAAGTCCCTCAACAGCGTAGTCCTCCTGGACATAGCCGTCAGCGTAAGGGACAAGCCGGGCAGAGCCGGGGCGCGGGCCGCCCCGGCTCTGCCAATCTCATCGTCTAAAGTCGGGGAGATTGTGCGCCAATCACCGATGTCTGACGCCTCTGCCCCAGCCTGGTCAGCTGGGGCTCGCGTCTAACGCTGATCGCCCATTTCGCTGGAGGAACCCTCTATGGCTACCCATCAACTCTTTATCGACCTTGGGATGTCTGGCACCAAGGCCTGTTTAACCGATGGCAACCGCTGCTACGGCTATGCCTGTCCGCCCAAGGTGGCGGATTTACCGCCCTCGGAGCTGGAGGTGCTGCGTCACCAGGGCCAGGAGTACGGCGGTGGATTAGGGGCTGGAGCCTATCTCCAGTGGAACAATCAGGCCTATGCCCTGGCCGAGGATGCCGAGGGGCGACCGAATAAATCTACAGCCACCCTGCGCAAGAGCACCCTGGCCCATCTCCGCAGCCTGGGCGCGGTGGGGGAAATGGCTCACACCCATCACCTGAAAACTCTGCATCTGGATATCGGCATCGCTCTGCCCTTTGAGGAGTATCTATCCGAGGCTGAGGAGTTAACCCAGCGACTGCAAGAAACGGGGCGCTTTCTCTATCGCGGACAGACCTACGATCTCCAGATCGATAGCGTTAAGGTGCTGCCGGAGGCGGCGGGTCTGGTGCTCTGGCGCAAGCAGCAGCACCATGCTCAGCAGCACCAGGCCAGTCGCCAAAACTATGTCGTACTGATGATTGGCCATCGAGATTTGAGCTTTTTGGTGTTTCGCCAGGGTAAGCCCCCCACGGGGAAGCCCAGTGATTCTGAAAAGTTGGGCTATGTCGCTTTCCTTGAAGCGGTGGCCCAAACCCTCTGTGAGCCGGAGAATCCCTACCTGGTGCAGGCGCTGTTAACCCAGCAGGAGACGGTGCAGTTTCCTGACCAGCCGGGTAAGGTGTTTCCGCTGGCCCAGCGCAGGCAGGAGGCGGAGGCTTTTTACTGGGAGCAGGTGCGGCACCACCTGAGTGAGCATTTTGCTGCCCTTGATTTGACGGAATATGAGGTGTTGATTGGCGGTGGTACCGCATCGACGCTCTTGCGCCCTCATCTGACGGACTACTTGGCGACATTGCCGGGTGCGACGCCCAACTGGCTGCCCGATCTTGCTCAAGAAATGGCGTACCGGCTTCAGGAGGTGACCACGGAAATTGACCAGGTGCGCTTTGCTGACTGCTATGCGGGGGTGAAGTGGTTGGCCACCAGGGCTCACAACACCAGGGCGCTCCAGGAGGTGCGGGCATGAGCCATCGGCAGCGGGTGATCTTGCGCCTGGATGTTGAGGCGGATTCGGACGCAGGGAGGCTCTTTGCCTATCTGAAAACTAACCCAGCGGTATCGCTGCGAGAGTCGGTGCTCAGGGCGCTGAAGGTGTTTTACCTGCCTTGGGCGTTAGAACCAGAGCTTAGCCAGTCGGAGCTTCAGTCCCTGGCTCAAACCCTGCTGGAGGACATGCAGTTGCGCAGTCTACAGATTCAGACCCGGTTTTTAGCGATCTCTGGAGCGCCGCCGGTGCTCGTTGCGGCTCAGTCTCCTGGGTCTACGCCGCTGTCTGCGGCACCGAGGGCGGCGGAGTCGCTGTCGCCGGTGCAGGCTGAACCTGCACCCTTTATTGATGTCGATGTGGATCTGGTGGCGGCGGGCCTGGATGATTTTTAGCCTCGTTCTGAGAGGACACCAGAACCAACTCGGCCACCTAGCCGTCTCTAGGCTAGGTAGGGCACCGCTGGTACCAGCGGTGCTGACTGTCCATTGCTTTGACGATTGCCATGACGGTTGTACTAATCATTGAAGATGACGCAGATGTGGCCGATACCATTCAGGCCTGCATTCATGCGACGGGCTACACCGGCTATCTGGCCGAGACCGGCGAACGGGGGCTGGAACTTTGCCAGCAGCTGGAGCCCGATATCATCGTTCTAGATTTGATGCTGCCCGGCATGGATGGCATTGAGGTCTGTACCCATGTCCGGCGGCTGGCGCTGAAGCGAGACCCCTATATCTTGATGCTGACGGCGCGGCGGGGGCAGACCGATGAATTTTTGGGCCGTGCTACCGGGGCCGATGACTACATGACTAAGCCCTTTAGCCCTGACATGTTAATCCTGCGGCTGCGGGGGCTGCTGCGCCGTGAGTTACGCCATGCAGACCACGCGGTCGGGGCCGATGCGGCGTTGATTCAGCATCAGTTTCTGCGGCTGCACCAGACCCATCGGCGGTGCAGCGTCCGGGCATCGTTGAACGATGACTGGGTTGAGTTGGTGCTATCGGCGGTGGAGTTTGACCTGCTGGCGAAACTGGCCCAGCAACCGGGGCACGTTTACCCCAGGTCGCAGTTATTGGACGATATCTGGGGGCTCGATCACTCTGGGGATGACCACACTACGGTCGATTCTTGCATTAAGCGATTGCGGAAGGTACTCCGCTCGAAACTGCGGGTGCCGGAGGGGGTGAACCCGTTGGTCAAAACTGTGAGAAGGGTGGGATACAAGTTTGAAGATGCAATCGATTAGGCAGGCCTGGCGCTCCGCGCCGTTGCAGATGCAGCTGCTGACCTCCCACATTGTGACGTTGGGGTTGGGGGTGCTGATTGCGCTGAGCCTTACGGCGATCTATCCCTCGCTGGCGGAGGGAGGATTGGAAGTCGGCCTGGCCGGGATCGTTATGGTCGTCTTTCTGAGTCTGTCGTCGGGAGAAATCATTGTCAGGCCGCTCAAGGCGTTACGGCAGGCGATGGCGGCATTTATGGCGGGTGATCTGGAGGCGCGAGCCCCCCTGAGCGATGTGCCGGAGTTGCGGCGGTTGGCGGTTGACTTTAACCGCTTGGCGATGAATCTACAGACGGTGGAGCAGCGGCGGCGACAGCGGCTGGCGGCGCTGATGCATGAGATCAACACGCCCCTGACGGTACTCAAGGGAGATTTGGAGTTAGCCTGCCAGGGGACTCGGCCATTGACGCCTCACCTGTTGGGCAAGCAGATGCGGCAGATCGAGCGGGTGAACCGCCTAGCGGAGGCGATCTCAGACTATTCAAAGCGGATGGATGATTATCTGCCGACCCGCTGCCAGGTGTGTGCGCTGCCCATCATCATCGGTGAGGTGGTGGAGCTGGTGTCGTCGCTGCCTGAGGCCCGTAGTCGGTCGATTCCGGTTCGATGTCCTGACGCCCTGCCTGCGGTGTGGGCTGATCCTGACCAGGTCTATGAGGTTCTGGAGAACTTGCTGAAGAATGCGGTGCTGTACACGCCCCAGGGCAGCATTGCGGTTGAGGTTGAGGTGCAGCACAATTTCGTTTGGACGGCGGTTGTCGATACCGGCTTGGGGATTGCGGCGGCTGACCTCCAGGAGGTGTTTAGGCTGCACCGGCGCTCTGAGGCGGCGCAGCGGTGCAACCCAGGCGGCAAAGGCTTAGGGCTGACGATTGTGAAAGACCTGGTGGAGTTGCAGGGGGGTGCTGTTGCCGTGGAAAGCCAGTTGGGAGAGGGGAGCCGGTTTTCGTTTTCGCTGCCGGTAGCTTAGGGCCTGGCTCACGCACCATCCAAAGGTTTTGCTAATTTCGCCGAGCGCTACACTAAAAGCACTCTATGTCGTTGCTTGCTACCTAGCTGGGGCTCTTCGTCACCATGACTCAAGCCATTGCGCCACCGCTCAGCTTTCTAGATTTTCTGGAGACAACGCCTGAAGATGGCAATCGCTATGAATTGGTCAATGGGGAGCGAGTTCAGCTGATGGCGACCCGTGCTCATGATGACGTAGCCGATTTTATCTACGACGCTTTCCGCGATCAGGTCAAGCGCGAGCAGCTGAATTACAAGGTCTCGCGGTTTGCCTCGGTTAAAACTCGGCGCGATGATGGCCTGGTGCAGGGGCGCACTCCCGATGTCAGCGTGATTGATAAAGACGTTTGGGCATCTGACCCCAAAGCCTATGCAGCTCTAGAGGAACCGATTCAGCTGGCGGTGGAGGTTAGCTCGACCAACTGGCGCGATGACTATCTCTATAAGCTGGCTGAGTACGAGGCTCTGGGCATTCTGGAATACTGGATTGTGGATTACCTGGCGGTAGGAGCTATCCGCTACATTGGCTCGCCCAAGACACCAACGGTTTCGGTGTACACCCTGATTAATGGAGAGTATCAGCTCCAGCAATTTCGTGGGAGCGAGCGTATTCTCTCGATGACGTTTCCAGAGTTGGCCGTGACGGCAGCTGAGATTTTTGAAGCGGCTGGCATCTAGGCCCTTAAGTAGCGAAGATGAGATTTGAGGCAATCTATTTCCTTTGGATTGTGGCAACTCAAGATCTAGGCGGGTCGTCGATGGCGGCGCTCCATCGATACCTCGATGTGTCGGAGGATGAGAAGGTGGATGCGATCGCCCACCTGTAAAGGCCAGACAACATACCCTTATCTACAGACGTTCTGGGGATGGTACATCCCTGCCTCAGAATCTAGTCAGGGCCAGAGCTAGGCACCGATCGCCCGCTAGGTTACCGTGGGTGGGAGCAGCTGTCCCTAAGGGATTGATGGTCGGCGTATGAATGCAGTCGAAATTGAAGAAGCCGTCTCTAGGCTGGCTGAAGCCCCCTTTGACCCGGAGGAGTTCCCCTTTGCTTTTCTAGAGGCGTTTGGGAACAAGTCAACCACCATCAAGCGGCTCAAAAGCGGCAGCTCGAACCAGTCTGACCTGCCCGATGGGGTACTCCAGCGCAACAATATTCACCTGAAGGTGTGTGCTAAGGGTGCAGTGACGGCCACCCTCACGGCCCTGCGAAAGAGTCCAGCGACGGCACGGCAAAAGGCTAAGTTCATTCTCGCTACGGATGGTAAAGCCTTAGAGGCTGAGAACCTGGTGGATGGGGAGACGGTGGTCTGCGACTACCCCGACTTCCATGACCATTTTGGGTTTTTCCTGCCCCTGGCAGGGATTACGACGGTGCGGCAGATTCGGGAGAATGCCTTTGACATCAAGGCTACGGGCCGCCTGAACCGTCTCTACATCGAGCTGCTCCAGGAGAACCCTGATTGGGACACTGCCGATCGCCGGGAGGAGATGAACCACTTCATGGCGCGGCTGATCTTCTGCTTGTTTGCCGAAGATACCAACATCTTTCACAGTGAGGGTCTGTTTACCCAAACCGTGGCCCAGATGAGCGCTGGCGATTCTTCTAATACCCATGAGGTGCTGGCGGAGATTTTTCGGGCCATGAGTACGCCGCTGAATGAGCGAGAAGCGGTGGGGGTGCGCAATTGGGCCAATGGCTTTCCCTATGTGAATGGAGGGCTGTTTTCGGGCAGTGTGGAGGTGCCCCGGTTTAGTCGGATTGCCCGCTCTTACTTGCTGCATGTGGGCAATTTGGACTGGACGAAGATCAACCCCGACATTTTTGGCTCGATGATTCAGGCGGTGGCGGATGATGAGGAGCGCGGTGCCCTGGGGATGCACTACACCAGCGTGCCGAACATTCTGAAGGTGCTGAACCCGCTATTTTTGGATGAGTTGCGCGCCCAGCTAGAGGAGGCAGGCGACAACCCCCGCAAGCTGCTAAACCTGCGGAAACGGATGGCGCGGATTCGGGTGTTTGACCCGGCCTGTGGATCGGGGAATTTTTTGGTGATTGCCTATAAGGAGATGCGGGCGATCGAGGCGGAAGTTAACCGCCGTCGGGGAGAACCCGATCTTGGGTCTGAGATTCCGCTGACGAATTTTCGGGGTATCGAGATTCGCCACTTTTCGTGTGAAATTGCGCGGTTAGCGTTGATTATTGCGGAATATCAATGTGATGTGCTGTACCGGGGGCCACAGCTAGCCCTGGCAGAGTTTTTGCCGCTGAAGGCGGATAACTGGATTACCTGTGGGAATGCATTGCGGCTGGATTGGTTGAGTATTTGCCCCCCCACAGGGACAGGGGTAAAGTTGGTGGCAGAGGATTTGTTTAGTACCCCGCTTGAGCAGCCGGAGATTGATTTTGAAAACGAGGGAGGGGAAACCTATATCTGTGGGAATCCTCCCTACAAAGGCAGCCAATGGCAAACCGCTGAGCAAAAAAGCGACATCAAAGAAATCTTTGAAACTCTGACTAGAACCTGGGGGTCTCTTGATTATGTCTCAGGCTGGTTTATGAAAGCAGCTAGCTACGGAATGCACACCAATTCTACAGCAGCATTTGTGGCAACCAATTCAATTTGCCAAGGTCGTCAGGTTGAGAATCTTTGGCCTCTACTTTTTGGCACGGAGCAAGAAATTACATTTGCTCACACAAGCTTTAAGTGGGCAAATCTAGCAAGTCATAATGCAGGAGTGACTGTAGTCATCGTTGGAACTACAGCTAATGCGGGAAAAGTTCGTAGACTCTTTTCTACTGATGAGAAGGGAAACGTAACGCTCAAGGAGACAGACAACATCAATGCTTATTTAGCAGCCGCACCAAATGTTGTTATTAAGAAATCAGGTTCACCGTTATCTGATATAGAAGAAATGTCTTTCGGGAATATGCCAAATGACGGTGGCTATCTTCTGCTCGGTGCTTTAGAAGCGGAACAAGCAATAAACCAGTTCAACGTAGATTCGTCATACATCCGTCCCTTCCTTGGCTCTCAGGAGTTTATTCGTGGTACTGAGAGACGATGTATCTGGGTGTTAAGTCCAGATTCCTCAAGAGCAACTGAGAACACATGGTTAAATAATCGTTTTAATTCTGTCAGACAGCAACGCTCCCAATCGCAGCGAGCAACCACTAAACAATTAGCTGACACTCCGTTTAGGTTTGGTGAAGTTCGTCAAGCTGGAACCGAAACGGTGATTATTGTACCAAGTGTTTCATCAGAGAATCGCGAATATTTACCTGTAGGGTATTGTCCTTCAGGTACCATCATCAGCAATCTTGTATTTGGCCTCTATGATGCGCCACTCTGGAACATGGCGCTGATCGCCTCGCGCCTGCACTTAGTCTGGATCGCCACCGTCTGCGGCCAGCTTGAAACCCGATATCGCTACTCCAACACCCTCGGCTGGAATACCTTCCCTGTCCCCACGCTCACCGAACAAAACAAAACCGACCTCACCCGCTGCGCCGAAGAAATTCTGCTAGCCCGCGAGCACTACTTCCCCGCCACCATTGCCGATATGTACGACCCATCGCGCATGGACAGCGAATTTCCCCTCGTTCGCGCCGCCCACGAGCGCAACGACGAAACCCTAGAGCGCATCTACATCGGTCGCCGGTTTAAAAACGACACCGAACGCCTCGAAAAACTATTTGAGCTTTACACCAAAATGACCCAGGCCGCACCAAAGAAATCTACCAAAAGAAAACCTAAGTAAGCTGAACACAAGCATCAGAACCGTTTCTTAGAGGAAAAAACATGCTATCCCTAGACCAAATCATCGCTGAAGCCACTGTCTTACCTGACGCAGAAAAAACAATCCTGATCGAAAAATTGATTGAGAGTATGGCAGAACGATTTGATCAAGACCTCTTACTAGAAGGCATACAAAAAGCTCAGCAGCGCCTTACCGAAATTGATAACGGCATAGTCCAAGCTATTTAAATTGGAGGATAGAACATGGTTTCAGCTTCCGACAAATCGCCTAAATTAACTCCCATCGAATACTTTGACTGGGAAGAACAACAGACCTGTCGCCATGAATATATCAATGGTGAAGTCTACGCTATGAGCGGGGGCACCCAAAACCACAGTCGCATTGCCTTAAAGTGTGCCGTTTTACTAGAAAACCACTTACCTGAAGGCGGTTGTCGCGTATTTAACTCTGATTGCAGAGTTAACATCGTAGGAACTAACGACTATACCTATCCCGATGCTAGTGTGAGCTGTGATAATCGAGATAAAACCACCACAAAATACATCACCTATCCTTGTTTAATCATTGAAGTGCTGTCTGAGAGCACAGAAGCCTATGACCGAGGAAACAAGTTTTTTCGCTACCGACAGAACCCACAGTTGCAAGACTATTTGTTAGTCAGTTCCCAAGACATCGCGATTGATCTCTACCGGAAAAATCCTGGCGGGCGGTGGGAAATCCTCAACTTTCGGGCTGGAGATATGGTGGAACTGCAATCGGTTAATTTAACGTTCCCGATTGAGCAAGTTTATCGAGGAATTGACTTTTCAGAAGTCGCCGTTTAGCAAAAAGAAACCCATGAGCAAACCGCCTTCTGTTCCCTCCGTTTCCGTCACCTATGCCCAGGATGGCACCTCCACCAAAGCCAACGCCCTGGGGATGCGCCCCATGCAAGAGCGGGCCTACCTGAAGCGCGGCGAACAATATCTGCTGATCAAATCGCCCCCGGCCTCGGGCAAAAGCCGAGCGCTGATGTTCATCGCCCTAGACAAGCTAGAAAACCAGGGCCTCAAGCAAGCCCTTATCGTGGTGCCCGAAAAATCCATCGGCTCCAGCTTTCACAATGAACCCCTTAGCCAGTGGGGTTTTTGGGCCGATTGGCAGGTCGAACCCCGGTGGAACTTGTGCGATGCTCCTGGCGAAGACAACGGGGGTAAGGTCAACGCCGTGCAAAAGTTTCTGGCCAGTGAGGCCCAGGTGCTGGTCTGCACCCATGCCACCTTCCGCTTTGCCGTCGAGAAGTTTGGCATTGAAGCCTTCGACGATCGCCTGATTGCCGTAGACGAGTTCCACCACGTTTCCAGCAACCCTGACAACCGGCTGGGCGACCACATTCGGCAGTTCATGACCCGCAACAAAACCCACATCGTCGCCATGACCGGCTCCTACTTTCGCGGCGATGCCGAAGCCGTGCTGCACCCCGAAGACGAATCCCGCTTTGACACCGTCACCTACACCTACTACGAACAGCTCAACGGCTACCAATACCTGAAGCAGCTCGACATCGGCTACTACTTCTACGCCGGTAGCTACACCGACGAAATTATGCAGGTGCTCAACCCCAGCGAGAAAACCATCCTGCACATTCCCAACGTCAACTCCCGCGAGAGCACCAAAGATAAGATCCGCGAAGTCGAGCACATCCTCGAAGAACTGGGCGACTGGCAGGGCACAGACCCCAGCACCGGCTTTCAACTGGTCGAAACCGCCGATGGCACCGTGCTCAAAATTGCCGACCTGGTAGACGACGACCCCGGCAAACGGGACAAGGTCGCCACTGCCCTCAAAGACTCTAGCCAGAAAAACAACCGCGACCACGTCGATATCATCATCGCCCTGGGCATGGCCAAGGAAGGCTTTGACTGGATCTGGTGCGAACACGCCCTCACCATCGGCTACCGCTCCAGCCTCACCGAAATCGTGCAGATCATCGGTCGGGCCACCCGCGATGCACCGGGCAAAACCCGCGCCAAGTTCACCAACCTGATCGCCGAACCCGACGCCAGCGAAGCGGCGGTCACCGAGGCCGTGAACGACACCCTCAAGGCGATCGCCGCCAGCTTACTCATGGAGCAGGTGCTCGCGCCCCGGTTTGAGTTCAGACCCAAGCGCCCCGACAACGAAGCCACCCCCGGCTTTGACTACGGCGAAGCAGGCTACGACCCAGACGGCGGCAATGTGGGGGTGAATCCAGACACCGGCCAGATCCAAATCGAAATTGGTGGGTTGGTTGAACCCAAAAGCCCAGAGGCCCAGCGCATCTGTCGTGAAGACCTGACCGAGCTGGTAGCCGCCTTTGTGCAAGACAAACCCACCATCGAGCGCGGCCTCTTCGATGACGAGCTGGTGCCCGAGGAACTCACCCAGGTGCGCATGGGCAAAATTGTCCAGGAGAAGTTTCCAGAGCTAGAACAGGAAGACCAAGAAGTCGTCCGCCAGCACGCGATCGCCGCCCTCAACCTAATCCAGCAGGGCAAACAAGCCGTCGGTGAAACGGTTGGCACCTATGAGACCAATCCCGGCACCACCAGTGCCGACGATGCCGAGCCGACGAGAAACACCGCCCTAATTGATGGCATCAAGCGGTTCGCCCTCTCCGTCACCGACCTCGATATGGATCTGATCGATCGCATCAATCCCTTTGGCGAAGCCTATGCTATTCTCGCCAAGACCATGAGCGAAGAACGGTTGAAGCAAGTAGCCGCCGTGATCGCCGCCAAGCGGATAAACCTGTCGGTGGACGAGGCGAGAGAACTGGCCAAACGGGCGATACGGTTTAAGCAGGAGAAAGGCCGCCTGCCCTCCATCACAGCCACCGACCCATGGGAAAAACGGATGGCCGAAGGGGTGGCCTTCCTGCAACGCAAGGTAAAAGAAGAGAACGATGGTTAAGTACACCACCGATGCCGATGCCGATCTGCTGGCTGAACTGGGCGTAGACACCGCCCCTAGCCAAACGGCCCAGCGCACCCCCAGAGAAGAACGCATCATTGCCGGGTTTGAAGATCTCGAGCGCTTTGTGGCCGAGCAGGGCCACCTGCCTCAGCATGGCGAAGACCGCGACATCTTTGAGCGGCTCTACGCCGTGCGCCTGGATCGCCTACGGGAATCGGAGGAATGCCGTACCATCCTTGCACCGCTCGACTCCCAGGGGCTCTTAACCCCTCCGGTCAATGCCCAGTTAACCACAGAGGTCGATGAGCTAGACGATGAAGCCCTGCTGGCCTCCCTGGGGGTTGACGCCACCCCAGGCGACGACATTACCCAACTCACCTACGTGCGATCGCGCCAGGAAATCAAAGCCGCTGAGGAAATCGCCCAGCGCACCCCCTGCCCAGACTTCAAACAGTTCAAACCCGTCTTCAAACAGGTGCAGCAGGACTTGGACTCGGGAGTACGGCAAACCCTGAAATACCAGGACAATGCCGCTGTCAACCAGGGCGACTTGTTCATCCTCGATGGACAAAAGGTGCTGGTGGCCGATATGGGCGAGATCTTTGTCGGCGACCATGGCCGCCCCGATGCCCGCCTGCGAGTGGTGTACGACAACGGCACCGAGAGCAACCTGCTGCTGCGATCTCTCCAGCGGGCCTTAAACAAAGACAAGGTCAGCCGTCGCATCACCAATCCCGATCTTGGCCCCCTGTTTTCAGACACTGAAGCCGAGGACGACTTGCCCACTGGCTACATTTACGTACTGAGGAGCCAGTCCGACGATCCCTACATTGCCAAGCATCGCTCGGTCATTCACAAGATCGGCGTTACCGGAGGCGATGTCAAAAAGCGCATTGCCAACGCCAAGAAAGACCCCACATATCTACTCGCGGAGGTGGAAGTCGTCTCTACGTTCAAACTGTCCAATATCAATCGGACAAAACTGGAAGCCCTACTGCACAAGTTTTTTGACAGCGCCCGGTTGGAGGTAGGGTTGCAAGACCGCTTCGGCATCCCTGTAAAGCCTAGGGAGTGGTTCCTTTTGCCGCTGGGGACAATTGAGGAAGCAATCGAAAAAATTAAGGAAGGCACCCTAGATCAGTTCCGATACGACCCAGAGGCGGCAAAGCTGGTGCGATCGTAACCATGATGATGATCACAACTCGTCCATTGAAAGCCTTGTTATCAGGAGATTGAATGAATAGCTTTGATCAAGGGATTTCCACCCCTGAACCGGGCTAGGAGCTGGTGGGTGAATTAGATACTGTTGAACTCATAGCTTGGGCGCTCGCCCAATAATTTTTTCCCCTGAGTCTGAGCTACTCTCTAAAGCACGGTCATGATTGAAGTAGATCTGCGATTGAAGACGCCCCATGTTTAATTTCGACTAATTTCTCCGGCGACGGTCGGCCCAGCCTAGGAGGCTTCATCTGAGATGGGCATTTCGCAACAAATTGAAGCCGTTTACCAACGCGCCCTGCTGCTGCGCCAGCAAGACACCACCTCGCCCATAGATCCAAATCTGCTCGACGTACTGCGAGAGCTGTACTTTGTCTTAGAAGAGCTACAAGCGACCGACTCAGACCTGCAAGCGCAAAACCAGCGCCTGCTCGATACCCAGCAACAGCTTGACCTGGAGCGGCAGCGCTATCGCACGCTGTTTGAGCTGGCCCCCGACGGCTACCTAGTCACTGACTGCCACGGCAAGATTCACCAGGCCAACCTGGCGGCGGCAGCTCTATTTGGTGTGTCCTTAGGTAATCTAGTCGACAAGCCGCTGATGGTGTTTGTTGAACCTGCGGACCGCCAGCAGTTTCAAACCTGGCTGGCCAACCCCGAGGGCTTGCACGATTGGGAAATTATGATTACCCAACGGCATAAACCCTTTAAGACCGTCGCCGTTGCCACCGCGACGATCAAGAACACTCAGGGGCAAAAGGCAGCTATTTTGTGGTCGCTGCGCGACATTGGCGTGCAAAAACAAACGATGCAGGCCCTACACACTGCCCAAAACAATCTAGAGCACCAGATTGAGGCCCGCACCGCCGAGCTGACCGAAGCCCTCGCTCACCTAGAGCGCAGCCAGCGGCTAGACAGCCTGGGCACCCTGGCCAGCGGGCTAGCCCACGATTTGAGAAATGCCATTGGCCCACTGGTCACCGCTACCGATTTGCTGCTGCTGCCCAAGTATGACCTGGCTGAGTTGGCCTACCCGTTAGTGAAGATGATGAAATCTAGCGCCCGGCACAGTGTTGATCTAATTGATCAACTGCTGCTGTTTGTCCGGGGTACTGAGGGCGAGCGCATTCCCCTGGCCCTCAGTCACGCTCTGGCGGAGGTGGTCACCATTATTCGCAGCACGGTGCCACAGACCATTTCTGTAGAGTCAGAGCTAGATGATAACGACCCGGCCTGGGTTAGGGCCGAGGCCACTCCGGTGCATCAGGTGCTGATGAATCTCTGCATCAATGCCTGCGACGCCATGGCCGCAGGCGGCACTCTGTCGGTGGCGGTTGCGACTCGCCAGCTTGACCCGGACGATCCCCATTTGGCCGCCTCTGCCTTACCAGGGCGCTACGGCGTGGCTACCGTGGCCGATACCGGCTGCGGCATTACCCCTGAAATCAGGAAGCGCATTTTTGATCCCTTTTTCACCACCAAGGCAGCAGGCATGGGTACTGGCTTGGGGTTGGCCACCGCCTTTCGAATTGTGCAGAACCATGGTGGCTTTATCCGGGTAGAGAGCCAGGTGGGGGTGGGCACTGAGTTTCAGGTGTTTTTACCCGCGATTGCAGCCCCGGTCATATCAGCACCAGTCACAAGTTAATGGGCCGATCTACATGGACTAATCGGACTTGGGCCTGAGTCAAGACCTGCCTAACATCAACCTTGCCTAATGAAAAGCATGGAATGGGCAAATATGACCCAAAAAACTCTTTCGCAGCACCGAGTGCACTATGGATTTGTCTCCGCAAATTAGAGCGGTATACCAACGGGTAACTCACCTGCGTCAGCGGGCCACAGAGACCTGGTCGCAGCCCCCTGAGATCGTTGACGAGGCCTTTGGCGAGCTGTATGGAGTGCTAGAAGAGCTGGGCAGTGCCCTACAGCGCCAAAATCAAACGCTGCTAGACACACAGCAGACTCTGCAACAGGAGCGGCAGCGCTACCAAGATTTGTTTAACCTGGCCCCCGACGGTTATCTAGTGTTGAATCTCAAGGGGGTGATTCAATCTGCCAACTGGGCCGTGGCTGATTTGCGCAAGGTGCCCCAGTCCGGGTTGCTCCACAGCCCTCTGGCCCCGTTTATTGCCCCAAGCGATCGCCAGAAGTTTTATCAAAAGCTTCAGCAGCTAGGCGCTCTGGCCGCTGGGGCAGAGCCGCTGCCTTCAACTTGGCAGGTGCAGCTGTGCCCTCGCCACAGCCCGGCGCTGGTGGTATCAATTACCCTGGCGGCGATGCCGGGCCACGACGGCACGGTGGTTCGCTGGCTGTGGCTGCTGCGCGATATTACCCAGCAAAAGCAGACCGAGGCGCTGATTCACCGCCAGGCGTTTTACGATGCCCTCACCGGGTTGCCCAACCGGGCGCTGTTTGACGATCGCCTACCCCAGGCCCTAAGCCGGGCTCGCCGCCGCCAAGACCAGCTGGCGGTGGTGTTTTTAGACCTCGACCGGTTTAAGCTGATCAATGACACCCTGGGCCACAGCTTGGGCGATGCGGTGCTGCAAGAGGTCGCGACTCGCCTCAAGGGCTGCCTGCGATCTCAAGACACCATTGCCCGCTGGGGCGGCGATGAGTTTACGCTGATTTTGCACCCTGTGGAGTCGGCGGCGACAGTGGCTCAAACCTGCGAGCGCATTCTCGCCAGCCTCAAACCGCCCCTGGTGATCAACGGCCACCACCTGCAAGTGAGCCTCAGCTTTGGCATTGCCCTGTTTCCCCAAGACAGCGACGACCCCGAAACCCTGGTGCGCTACGCCGACATCGCCCTCTACCAGGCCAAAACCCAAGACTGCGGTTATCGGTTTTATAATGCCGACATCGACTTGCAGAGCCAGGGCGATCGCCTCCGCACCCGGCTCTATAGCAAAGCTTAACTAGGCTCCACGGCATCTGCTAATCAGTCTTGTTATTCATTCAGGTCGCAACGTTCGACCGTGGTAGGTTGACAGCTATCCATGACCAAACTTTGCCACAAGCGGTTGAGCATTTAGTCGAGCCGACGGAGAAGGGCAGTCCACAATTGCCGCTGCGATAGACGTGGAAAAGCTTGACAAACTTGAAAACCGAGTTGGGACAGCAAGGCCCTTGGTGGTGCAGAAAACTCCTGAAACCCTTATGAACCTGAGTTCGACAGCTAAAAAGCGTTTTGTGGCAGGGTTTTGAGCTGGTTATTGACCGTTCGATAATCGGTTGAACTCAGCTTAGGGTTGAGGTTGATGCCAGACGGGCTTGATAATCTGGTTAGCAAGCTATAGTTTTTTGTCGAATTAATTTGTGGAAGCAGATTATGACAGAGCACTGGATTGTCGTAATCGGGGCTTCTACAGGCGGGGTTGAAGCACTGATGCCGCTCGTTAAGCAACTCCCTCCCGATCTAAACGCTGCGCTGTTTGTAACGGTGCATTTCCCGGCGAACCGCGTTAGCTTTTTGCCTGACATTCTCACCCGGCTTCGTACGCTACCAGCCACTCACGCTCAAGACGGCGAAACCATCCAGCTGGGGCATATCTATATCACGCCGCCCGACTACCATTTGCTGATTCACCCACACACCCTTGAACTCAGCTGTGGCCCCAAGGAAAACGGCCATCGCCCCGCTATTGATCTGATGTTTCGCTCAGCGGCTCAGGCCTTTGGCCATCGCGTGATCGGAGTAGTGCTGAGTGGCATGCTCGATGACGGTACCCACGGCCTGCAGGCCGTGAAATCGCAGGGGGGCATTGCCCTAGTCCAAGATCCTGCTGAGACGATGTTTAGAAGCATGCCTGCAAATGCGATTGCCCGCGTAGCTGTCGACCAGGTACTGCCACTAGCTACTCTGGCAAAACAGATCGTAGCCCTAGTTGGCGGCAACGAAGGGGAATCTGCCCTGACTACTGAACAGCCAGAGCCCGAAGGACCGCCCGAAGAAAAAATTGTTGCCTAACCTGAGTTGCTTAGAATTCAACACTTTGAGCGTAACCCTTAGCCTTTCCTTCCGCGCTTCACTTTCGTCGAACTCAGATCTTATAAATAAAGGATTCTTGCCAGGACAGCAGATTTGGGATTGCTCTAGGGTTCGAACGCAGGCAATACGTTTCAGCCACTATTTTGACCGTCTAGGCCGTCCATCATGAGACTCAAGAATTTTTCTGCATCACTACTAATACTAAATTCTGCTTGGTTACCCCTGATTCAAAAGGGTGAATGCCATAGAGCCTCTGGATCGGCTACGTCTACGCCCCTACAGTTTGACTAATTGGAAATCGGGGTTGTGTGATTCGGATTTGGTATAACACTAGCTTCTGATCAGTAGCGAGAGCTGAGGGGGATGTGACTCGCATCATTAATACCCTAGAGCAGCGATCGCCCTCTTCTTCTGCTCCGGACTCACCTCCAAATACCGCTGCAAGCTGGCCAAACTGCGGTGGCCGCTAATCTCCTGAATCACTCGCAGGGGCACCCCCGCGTTACTCAAATTCGTTAGCGCCGTGCGCCTGAAGCTATGGGTGCTAATCCCCAGTCCCGCCAGCCCAGCATAAGCCAGCGCCTGGTCGAGCAGCCAATCTGCCGACGACCGGGCTAGCTTAGCCCGGCCATGCCGACCGGGGAACAGGTACTCGGCCCCGCCATTGTCATAGGCCGCCAGCAGCCCCGCCAGCTTGGGGTGAATATCGATCTGCCGGGTGGCCAACTTGCCCTTCGTCGCCTTGGCGGGCAGCACCAGCACATCACCCTTAATGTCGCTTGGCCGGAGTGAGATCGCCTCACTCACCCGCAGCCCGCAATAGAGCATGATGCCGAACAGGGCCTTATCGCGAGGAGAGTCCATAGCCGCAAACAGCCGGGCAATTTCGTCATGGGTTAAAACCTTCGCCTGGCCGTTCGTGCTCATCGGATCCGTGGTGTGCCTGCTTTACTTTACTAGACAATATTGAGATTTTGTAGAGTAGGAAACGACGGTTTATAAGGGTTTCGGGGTGTTGGGTCATCGGGTGGGTTGGTGTCTCAGGTGAGACTGCCGGAAACCCTTGATTCTGCGTTGTACTGTCTCAGGGCTGGAATGGTGAGACTATGGGGAGTTCTCTCGTTATTAACGGGCGATCGCCTCGCATCCCAGAATCAGAAATCTGGTCATCTGGCTATCTGGTTGCCTGGTCATCTGGCAAACCAAACTTCTGGGTCAGTGCCTCCACCATTACATCGGTCATTGTGATGTCTTGGATTTTCGCCTGGATGGCCCAGTGCCGTCTTAACGACTCAGGCACCTTGACACAGAGGTTCACTTGTTTCTCTTTGACCAGGTCGCTTATTTCTAGCAAACCAGCAGTCTGGTTATCTGTTTTGCTGGTTTGCTGGCTATCTGGTTTGCTGGCTATCTGGTCACCTGGTTTTGTCTGCTTGGCCTGCCGAATTAGTGACCCGTACTTCCCGCCTTGCTGCTCAGCCATTGCCTAGTACCTCCAAGATTTCTTTGCCCAGCGCCTCATAGTCGAGCCAGCCCAGGCGATCGCGCCCAGTCAGCCCCGACACCGGCACCCCCGCGAGAGCGGCCTTTTGAAAGCCTGCTGCCCGGCGAATCATCGTCTTAAAGACTGGTACCCCGTTATCGCCCAGCTCAGCCCGCATTAGTTCCCCCTCCCGGCTGGGTTTAGGGGGAACGAGAGTAAGCAGCGCCCGGTAGGTGGCGTCGCCCAGATCGCTAGCGGTTTGCAGCATGGGCTCTAGGGACACCACATCGGGCACCGTGGGGAGGATCAGCAGGTCGGCACCGTCGGCTAATTCCTTGAGATCGGATGAGTCGGGGCGGGCTGGGGTGTCAATCACAATGAAGTCCCGGCCCTGCACTACCTTCATGGCCTTACGCTCGTCGGCTACCAAGAACGGTAGTTCGCCGCGTTCACTCCATGCGATCGCAGTGCGGTTTGGATCGCCATCCACTAGCACCACATCCCCCAGGCGGCTGAGGTAGGTAGCGACATGGATCGCCGTCATGGATTTACCACAGCCCCCTTTGTACCCAGTCACAGTGATAATTCTCATCTGGTTGTCTGTCTATCTGGTTGTCTGGTCTGCTGGTTAGGCAGATGACCAGATTCTACCGTCAGGACGCTGGTTTGGCCTGTTTCCTGGTGAAAACTTTGTCTGGTTGTCTGGTTGTCTGGTTGTCTGGTTAACCAGGTTCTGGCGTTAGGTGGCTAAGGGTGGATCTCTTCTGTGCGATCGGGAAGGGCTGGGGCCTGAGGTGCTGGCTCTGACTTAGTGCGGTTCACTATCCAGGGCCGCTTGGGTATCATCAATCCAGCTTTGCAGCGCCTGAGTGTTGGGGTGGTTGAGGCCGAGCTGGGCCAGGTAAATGGGATGAGCTTGGAGGAGTAGGGCTTGGGCTTCGCAATAGCGGCCTTGGTTATAGCGTAGGGCTCCTAAACTGAACAAACTGGTGGCGACATCGGGATGGGCCTCGCCCAAGAGCTGCTTATACATTGCTAAGGCCTCCAGGTAGAGGGGTTCGGCCTCCCCGTAGCGCCCTTGGGAAGAGTAGAGCGTGGCCAGGTTATTGAGGCTTTGGGCGACCTCGGGATGGGCCTCGCTCAAGAGCTGTTTCCGCATCGCCAAGGTCTCCAGGTAGAGGGGTTCGGCCTCCCCGTAGCGCCCTTGGGAGGCGTAGAGCACGGCCAAGTTATTGAGGCTGTTGGCAACATTGGGATGGACCTCGCCCAAGAGCTGCTTATACATCGCTAAGGCCTCCAGGTAGAGGGGTTCGGCCTCCCCATAGCGCCCCTGGGATTTGTAGAGCACGGCCAGGTTATTGAGGCTGGTGGCGACCTCGGGATGGGTCTCGCCCCAGATCTGCTTCCGCATCGCCAAGGCCTCCAGGTAGAGAGGTTCGGCCTCCCCGTAGCCCCCCTGGGAGTCGTAGAGCACGGCCAGGTTATTGAGGCTGGTGGCGACCTCGGGATGGGCCTCGCCCAAGAGCTGCTTATACATCGCCAAGGCCTCCAGGTAGAGGGGTTCGGCCTCCCCGTAGCGCCCCTGGGATTTGTAGAGCATGGCCAGGTTATTGAGGTTTTGGGCGACATCAGGATGGGCCTCGCTCAAGAGCTGTTTCCGCATCGCCAAGGCCTCCAGGTAGAGGGGTTCGGCGTCCCCGTAACGCCCCTGAGAGGCATAGAGCATGGCCAGGTTATTGAGGCTGGTGGCGACCTCGGGATGGGTCTCGCCCCAGATCTGCTTCCGCATCGCTAAGGCCTTTAGGTAGAGGGGTTCGGCGTCCCCGTAACGCCCCTGAGAGGCGTAGAGCACGGCCAGGTTATTGAGGCTGGTGGCGACAGCGGGATGGGCCTCGCTCAAGAGCTGTTTACTCATCGCCAAGGCCTCCAGGTAGAGAGGTTCGACCTCCCTGTAGCGCCCTTGGGAAGAGTAGAGCGCAGCCAGGTTGTTGAGGCTGATGGCGACATCGGGATGGGTCTCGCCCCAGATCTGCTTCCGCATCGCTAAGGTCTCCAAGTAGAGGGGTTCGGCGTCCCCGTAGCGCCCTTGGGAGGCGTAGTAATAGCCGGTGCGGTTGAGAAGTAATGCGGCTGTTTCTGAAGCTAACCCGTAAACCGAGATCAGGTTGGTGGTGGCTTGGGCATGAACGATCAATCGATCGCATTGCACCCAGTTCTCAAACTGGGCCTTAGGAAACACTGTCGTTACGGCCTCTACCACCTGCTCTGCCCACTGCCGCTGGCTGTATTCATCCATGGCCGATCTCAGCACCTCCTGCACCAGGCGATGGATCGTCAGGGTTTTGGCCTGGGGGTTACGGCTGATGAGTGAGAATCGGGTAGCTTCGCCAATGGCTTTGGATAGCGCCAGTTTGCTCTCAGCGAGGGTACTCAGGGGTGCTTCAAAGGCAGCAATCCCCTCCCTAAAAATTTCCTCGGGAATGGCATCGGGGGCGAGGAAGGCGCAGGCCCGCACCAGCTCGGCAGCAGTGGCACTGGCAGCGGCGACTTTCTCAAAGGCCAGGGTAAAGGTGACAGTAACACTGGGGTGGTCGGAGTTAAGTTGGCCCCGTTCCTTGAGCAATTCAGCTTTTTCGGTGCGAAACAGATCCAGGTATTCCTCCAGGCTCAGCACCAGCTCTTCGATGTAGGCACCGGCCTGGTCGAGAGCCAGGGGGAGGCCATCCATTTCAGTATTGAGGGCATGGGCTAAGGCCTGGTCATGGTCTGAGGCGGTGGCCAGGTCGGCATCATCGACGATTGCCTTAGCCCGGCGCAGCAGCAGTAGGGCTCCTTCATCGGCATCCATGCGGGTGACCTCGACCTTATGGGCCAAGTCGCCTAGAGCCTGGGCGCGGGTGGTAAGTAGGATATGGCCGTTGGTAGCCGGTAGGTAGGTCCGCATCTGGCGCAGGTCATCGGCGTTGTCGAGCACCAGCAGCCAGCGATCATGGGTGGCCAGCCATTGTTTCATCAGGGCGACGATCGCCTGTTGATCCTCCTGCTGGTGGCCAGGGAGTTGTAGCGCCTTCGCCAAAGCCACATAGCCGGTGATCAGCTCAGTTTCCTGTTCAGCTCTGACCCAAAACACATGCTCATACTCAGCCTGATGGCGGTAGGCATATTCCAGAGCGGTTTGGGTTTTACCAATGCCCCCTAGACCAGAGAGGGCGGCTCGGCCTCGGCTGGTCAGGGCGGTGTGGATGGCCTGTAGTTGGTCTTCTCTACCCGTGAAAAAGGGGTTGCGGGGAAAGGGTAGGTTGAAGACTGGGGCCGGTGGCCGGTTAGCGGCTTTAGGGTCGATGACCAGGGTATAGGTAGCCTCTACCCGATCGAGGCCACAGCCAATGCTTTCGGCCCAGGCCAACAGAGCACTGACGCGATCGCTTTGGGCCGCCGGGAACGGCGGCACGTTGCCAGAGGGTGGCTTAAGGCTAAAGAGTACCTGCTCAAACTGAGGCGGCGGTAGGCTCACTAGCCTTTGCCATAAAGCCAGTCGTTGAGCCGTGTTATCGGTCATCGGTCTTTCCCCTGGCTAATGTAATCTCACCCTTTTCCATTTCATGTCACGCCATCGGAAAATGCTTGGCAAACTTGATCTGAGTGAGCCGAATGGCTTCGTCATGGGACTGCTCAATATCATCGAGGTCGAGGAGGCCCACCATTTTCTCGCAGTAGGCGATCGCCTCTAGTCCCACCGATTCGGGCACATAGTTGCGGGCAATGCGGGCATCCCCATGCACTGGGTTGGCCCAGGTTTCCTTCATGGTGGCCGCGTCCATGCCGAAGAGGCCCCGGTAGACGTAGTTTGTCCAGTAGCCGTAGCGGCCCCGTGGATCTTTCTCCTGTACCTCCCAGCCCCATTCAGCGCGGGCGGGCTTGCCTGTCTCCCGCGACATGATCCAGTTCTGCACGCGCTGGTCATCCTCTCGCGTGTAGACGCGCTTGAGGATCGTGTACGCCTGGGCGTAGATGCCCTCGGCGGCGAACCAGGCTAGAAACTCAATCAATCCATCGCGGGAAGGCTTCCGCAGCTTGCCGGGGTTCTTGGCCCAGTCGAGGGCCAGCGCCGCCCAGTCAGAGGCTTCTAGTACCAGGTATTCGTTCCCGTCTTCCGCGTCGATTTGCATCACCCTGAAAGTACTGCCAGATGGGAGTTCTAGGTACTTCTCCCCCTCGATTTGCATCACCCTCCTGGTCAAGGTGCTTTGGGGGATACCAATCTGTCGATCCATCCCGCGAAAACCCATGCCAATAGAGGGTTTATCCGGCCCCAGTCCGTTGGGGTCAATGATGATGGCCTTTATCTCCTGGCTCTTGTAGCGCAGGGGGATCATTTGACCGGCGCGAAATTCAGGCATAGCGACACTCTTGAGGAAAAAACTATTGGTTAGAGGGTGAGGGATCCTGATTGTTCACATCAGCAGGCTCTCCAGCATCGAGAGAATCAAGCACACGCAGATGATAGAGCAGTAGCAACCGCTCATCCTCAGTCAGCTCAGACCAGCGTTTGCCCTCAAACTGGTCAGCAATGAACTGGCGAATCACCTCCCCAGACCACCCCAGACTCCTGATCTCGTGCTGAATCTGCTCATGCAGGCCTGGGTCGTAGGCTACAGGCTCTGCCTCCTGTGGAAAAGCAGACTCATCCCCCCGCACCCCCCTTTCCGGAGAAAAAGATTTTAAATCCGCCCCCAAATCACCGGCGCAAAGCGCCTCACCCTTCATATATCTCTCCGAGGGGTGTAATTCCTTGATTTCTAATGGTTCTGGCGTTTTGGGTAAGGCTTCAGAACTAGCCTCTGAAGAGGCTAGAAGGCTTGCTAGCTGGGCTATTACACCCTCTTGGTGGGCGGGGTGCCAGAGGCTGAGGTGCTTGTAGAGGGTCTGCTGGCTGACTTTGGCCGCTTGAGCGATCGCCTTGGCTCGGGCCGTGATCTGCTCGGGCAGATCTCCGGCTTGCTCTAGCTCGGTATAGGCGGCACAGATGCGGTGCTGGGCGTCTTCGGCCTGCTGCTGGTTGAAGGGCACCAGGTTGTTTTTGGGCTGGCTGGTATCGCGGCTGGGGGTGGTGCCCAGGGGCCAGTAGTAGCCTTCGACAGCTCTGGCCCAGGCGGTGACTTTACGCACGATGTCGTGCTGGTGGCGGCAGTACTGCTCGTAGCCGGGGCAGGTGAGGGCAATGCGTAGGGTGTAGTCGATCAGGGCTTGGCCCTGGGTGCCCTCGAAGACGTGGCCGTAGCAGGCGATGGTTTTGAGTAGGTGGTTGGTCTGGCCGTAGTCTGTCCAGCCCTCGGTGATGATGGTATCGAGGTCGTGTCGCCAGCTCTCGACGGGGTGGCTGCGGCGCTTGGGTCGCTTGCGGTGGTTGTCACGGCCAATTTTCATCGCATGGCGCAGGGCCTCCATGTCTTGGTGGCCAGCTGCGCCATCCCAGAGCCAGAAAAACCGGGCCAGGCTGCTACCGATGGGGTTGAGGGCATCGTCGAGCAGGCAGGAGCCGCTGCCCGGCTGGAGGGGCAGCCGGTGGCCCATGTATTCGATGAAGGTCTGAACGCCGTAGGCTTTGACGTTAGGGAAGATTTCGAGCTGCCCCGCCTGGAGCCGAAACCCCTGGCTCTGGAGGCATTCTTTGAGGGTGACGGCCAGGTTAAAGGTGTTGACCAGTTCGGCAAAGGGGAGGTAGAGGTGCAGGCCACCGCTCCAGCTGGAGCGAATCAGCAGGGTGCGGGTGATGCCAATGGTCTCTAGGGCGGCTCGGATCTGGGCGACGCCTTCGGCGGTGCAGTAGTCACCGCCAGCGTCGAGGTCGAGCAGGGCGTAGCGGGTGTCGTGGGTGAAGCGGACGCCGATCAGCTGGTTGGCGTCTTGCCACTGGTTCCACAGCACGCGGGGCCGCAGTGGGTAGGTGTTGACGGTTGTCCAGGCGGCTTTGGTGGTGGCGTCATCCGGCAGGTCGGCACGAATGAAGCTCCAAGGGTAGTGGCCAAAGATTTCACACAGCCGCTGGCCGGTGGGGTCAGCGGGAAGGGGTTCGGAACGGGGAGTCTTACGCGACTCCTCGCCCCATCCTATAGATGCGGTCATGGGGGGCCTCTCTCTCCTAAAAAAGAGCAATGAGTATTGCCCCGAGAGAGATCCGGTGTTACCATAGCCACACAAGTAATCAGCGCGTGACTCGGGAACTGGTCCTCTCGGGTTTTCGCTTTTTAAAGAGCCGGTGGCATTCGCTGCCGGTTCTTTTTGCGTATTAAGGGTCTGGTCAGGACGCTTAACACTGATTCACGCGATCGCTAAGTGGTCAGCCCAGCGGGGCGTCAATCATTGCCGGATCATAGTACAGGTGTCTACACCGGGCAAGCCGACTCTAGATATTTGATTTCATAGGGGTTTTGGGGTTGGTATCGGCCTCCTAACGTGCAACAAAAGACTGTGGTTACCGCTCGCTCGGCGGTAGTTGCCAGGGCTCTAGACCAGCGTCGCGGAGCTGCTGTTCCAGTCGGGCCACCTGTTCACGCAGTTCGTCAGGTTCTGCGTAGGCCTCGCCCAATGCGGATAAATCGGCCTGGAGCCGTTGGGCAAGCAAAGCCTCGCGATCGCTCTCGCTACGCTCCACACCAAAGGCATTATCAAACCGGCGTTCTAGAGTTTCAGCCATAAGGGCGTAGCAAAGTGCGATCGCCTGCTGATTGCCCTTGGATGCCTCCCACAGCCAGTACGCACTGACGACATCGAGCGGCAGGGCATTAAAGCGGGTTTGGCCACGCTCTTGCTCTGGCGAATCCACTTCAATAGTGTCGGGCGTATAACCCTCACCTCGCAAGGCTTTGATGCCCCTAGAGTCTAAAAACCGTCGGGCGTTAATTTCAGGCTTACCAATACATTCAGCCGCCTGGGTTTGGCTCATTCGATAAGAGCCGTCGGGCATTTGAAACCCAGCGATCGATAGTGAGCCGATCGCAACCGTGGAGCGTTTGGCTTTGTCGCCAGTGGTACTCACTTGTTGTTGTCCTCCAGACTAGCAATCCATAGAGCGATTGCAGCTTCTAATGCTTCACTCTGATTTTTCTCCGCCCTGGTGAACGCAACCTTGAAATCAAGCGCCAATTTCTTAGGCACATATCCAGAGACCTGAGTGAAGCCAGGATCCGCTCTACGGCTTGCCGCCATTTCTTGTTCATCCATTCTCAATTCACCCAATAGTGCCACAGGTTTTCATGCTCGACTCTTTTACATGAAATCATAGTGGCATACATTCATGAATTCATGCTAACACTGTAACTATCCGTGGAACGTGGCTGGAACAACCGGGTTCCACTGAACCGCCCAAAGCATTGATTTGCCAAAGTTTCGAGCTGTAACAAGAGGTGTAACGACGTGGAACGTCAACCACTATCGATTCGCAAGTTTGCTGAGGTCTGTGGGGTGTCCCACACCGAAATCGGACGCAAGATGACTACTCTGGGTATCTCAGGAACGCCTCAGGGCAAGGGCTTGCCCACATTGCTGAGTCCGGCTGAACAGGACAGAATCGCTCAAACCCTGTTTATCCCTGCCGAACCACCCGCCCCGCCTGCGCAGCACGTTGATGTATTGGGCAATGGTTTATCGGTTTACACGCCCCCGCCGCTGGCAACTCGGGGCGTCAACAGCGAGCTCAGCCGCCATCTGCAACAGCAGCAGCTTACCCAGGCGCTGGGAGCCTTTAAGGGCAATCAGGCCAGTTTTAGGAACGCCCTGCTAGGCATGGCCGCTGAGTCGGGTCGCCAGCTAGGCCACGAGATGGCCGTTACCGAGATGAACTCCGCCTTGTCTACCCACGCGCAACTGCAACAAACCGTGGGAAAGGAGTTGGGCGTCGTTGCAGATACGCCCGATACCGCTGCTGCTGGTTAGGGGTTTTAACCCTGATAACCGCCGTTTTCATCCTGTTAACGCCGTAACTCTGGTCATAACGCCATGGAAGCTAAATTCACTCCCCCTGCCGTCCCCCTCGAATACCGTCGCGAGGTCGTTGGCGGTGCATCGCCCATCCAAAACATCTACCTAACCCCCGTTCCCTGGTGGCAAAACCGCCGTTACTGGGCTGCTGGTGGCATCGCGGTGGCTGCCCTCTCCGGCATTGCCTTTGCGTTTGCTCAGTCTGGCCGAACGGGCGACGAGGGCACCTATCAAAGTGAACTGCCTGCCCCTAACTATGAGAACGTGCTGGCGGCGGCTCAAGACCGGCTCTCGGGCAATTACGAAGACAGCCGTTTGGTGTTGGCCGATGTCGGTCGGTCGGTGCTCAACAATGAGGCCTACCGTTACCGCCAGCAGGCGGAACAGGACGTCCTGAAGCCCACTGACCCCTGCTACCAACAGCAGATCATTTGCCCGCTCAACCGTTACCAGCGCGATGCCCAGGTGATGTTGGATACGGCTAAGGGCGATCGCGATTGGCGACAGGCGAATGCGGCGCTTTTCCGAGTCGAGGCCGTGGAGGTGGCTCGGTCGATGGCGGCGCTGCCCCAAGATCCGCCGACCAACCTGGCGGTGGTGGCGATTGAGAACCTGGTTCAGTACCACGACCGGCAACACTCTTTGTCTGAAGAGGTGCAGGCCCATGAAGTTAGAGACTAACCATCTGCTCTATGGCTCCATGGGGGCGGCTGCTCTGGGGTTGTTCTGTGGCCTGCAACGGCCCGCCAGCAATCTCACTCCTGCTGACCTGGAAGCCTTCGCCAATGGGGCTCAGATTCGCTACGAGAAAACCTACCCCTATCTGCCTGCGGCGATTGCCTTTGGAGCTGTGGCCGTCGGCTGTGGGGTAGCTTGGGCCTTGGGGGGAGAGCAGCCCAAGGTGGCGATCGCAGGCCCCCAGTTCGTGCCAGAGCCACAGGGCTGGAATGGGCAGGTGCCTTTCGCTGGGGCGACTGAGTCATTTCGGGTGGGCAACCCTGCCGCTATCCTCGCTGCTCGTATGCGGCCTACCTTAATCTCGGCTAACCCTCGGGTTGGCAAGGGGTTGACGGTGGCTCACGCTTACCGGCAGGCCCAGGTGAAACAGGGCGCGGTGGTGTGGGTGATTCAGCCCAAGTACCACCCCAAGGAGCACGCTTATTGGGAGAAGGCTGACAACGTGCTGGGCTTCATGGCCGATTCTCTAGAGAGCAAGGAAGATATCGACGACATCTGTGAGCAGATGCAGAAGTTCATCTTTGCCTGGCGGCAGCTGCCCCAGCGGCCCAAGGTGCTGATCATCGACGAGCTGGCGATGATGAAGACGGCTTTCAAGGCTTGGTACGACGGGTTCCTGAAGTCGCAGCTCACGATGGAGTTGTCGTCGGGGGAGACGGACGACCGCGCCCTGTGGGCCATTACTCAGTCGTCGCTGGTGGGCGATATCGGAGTCAGCGGTGGCATGCGAGCCACGTTTGACCTGCTTACGATTCAGACTCCCAGCAGCCAGAGTCATCTGGAGAGTCTGAGGAAGTCCGATACCAGCATTCCACCGATTGAGGATGAGGTGATTTTTGAGCGCTCGTTCTCGCCCAAGCAGGCTGTTTTTTACCACTCAGAAATCAAGGAATGGCTGCCGATGGTGGCCTATGAGGTGCCCGAACTAAGTTCGGCCTCGATAACCGGTGGCATAACTCGCGGTAACCACGGCACAGCAACGGATACAGCCGAATCGGTTATTAGCCGAACCGAGTTTCAAAAGGCCTCCCAGGGGCCAGATCTGCCCCTGATCATCGCGGTAACCAACGCCTTGGCCCAGGGGATGTCCCGCTCCAAGGTGATCAAGGAGGTGCTGGGCTACCAGGGGCACAAGTACCAGGAGGGCTGTGACTTGTTTGACCGTATCAAATCCATCATTGAGGAAAATTCCTAATGGCTAGCTCCAAGAACAATCAACTCGCCAACAGCAACAATGGCCCTGAGATCATCGACGGGCAAATCATCGACATCACGCCTCAGCTCACCTCACCGGGTCGGGGCAGCGGCGTCCAGCTCGCACCACGCAATGCCATGCGCTCTAACGTGCAGGATGGTGGCTGGTTCGATGCCACCAGCGGCAAGCGCAAGCCGATCTTTGTCATCACGCCCACTACCGATCCCTGGAGCATTTTTCCGGTGATTCGCAGCGGCCTCAGCTGTTTGCGGAACCACCCACTACAGACGATGGGTGGAGCCTTCATTTCGGTGTGGGGCGGGCTGTTTGTGCTCTCGGCTGGGCTGAATGTCCTCCAGGGTTCGGCGGTTAAAGCGGGGGGCGATGTCTGGAACCCGGTGGTGGCAGGGACTAACTTCGGGGCGATGTTGGTGGTGCCGACGCAGAGCATTGCGGGCAGCGCCCACAAGGTCTTGACCGGGGAAGAGCGGGTGGGACAGCCGATTGAGACTCGACCCTACACTCGCGCTGTGAAGGTCGGGGAGTAGCAATGCTGTTCTGGCGAATCAGAACCCGGTACATGCTGGCCCTGGCGGCGTTGTTCGTCGGGGCCGCGTTTTTAGACCTGAAGCAGCCGGGCCGGGGGCAATTCTACAACCCGGTCTATGGGGTGAGGTCGTGGGTCAACACCCACCAACCTGCGGCGTGGCAGCTGGTGAATCGTCTGTCTGGCGAGGATGCCCGTCTGCAAGCCTGTGTGGCGGTGGCCCCTGACCCTATCGCTCTTGATGCCACCAAGGCCAAGCTGCGCAGAGCGTTGGTGGGGGAGTCAGAGGCGATTGCCCTGGAGTGGTTGGGGCAGCCTGCTTGCGCCCTGGGTAACGGGGTCTACCGCTGGGCCTTGGACAACGGCCTGGCCCTCGATGTGACGGTGTCGGAGGGGGAGGTGACCCACAGTGAACTCAACCGTTAAGGACATCAAGCCCCACTGGTCGCAGTTGCCCCCGACCTGGCGCTACGTGATTGGCACGGCGATGCAGGCGGGCGAGCTGGTGCTCAAGCTGGGCTGCGTGGGGGCGATCGCTACCTCAACCTGGGTGATGGTCGATCAGGAGACGAATGAAACCTGGGGGGCAAGGTTCAGGAAAGTCAGCGCCGTGGCTGAGGCCGTGGTTGGGTTCTACGACGATGACTTCAAAGCCTCTATTAGCAGGGGTGATGTGATTGCGGGCTACACGGTCAACTCGGGCTTTGGCCTACGGATGCACCCGATCCACAACGAGATGCGGATGCACTCGGGCATTGATTTGCCAACGCCTGAGGGGGTGTCGGTTCATGCCATTGGCTACGCCGGGGATCGGGTGTCGGTGCGCTGCTGGAGCGACCCGAAGGGGTATGGCACGGTGGCGGATATGACCAGTTCGGCGTTCCCTGAGATCACCTTTAGGGCAGCTCACTTGTCCCATTGCAAGGGAGGTGAGCATCGGGCCGGGGCGGTGGTGGCGAAGACGGGCAACACGGGTGGCAGCACGGGTGCTCACCTGCATTGGGAGCAGCTACAAGGCGGTGTGGCCCAGGCTCCGCAGAAGGGTTACTTGGTCTGGGCGCTGAATGGCCGCAAGCCCAATGAGCGACTGGGGGATACGATTGCGCTCTACCAGGCGATTGTCGCCAAGGAGTCGGGCGGTGACCCCAGGGCCGTCAACCCTGACACGGGAGCGCTGGGACTAGGGCAGGTGATGCCGCAGAATCTCAATTGCTCGTGGGACGGCAAGCCGAAGAGCAACTGCGGCTGGGATTACGATGTGCTGGGCCGCGATGTGTCGCCCCAGGAGTTTTTGCAGAACCCCGAGATGCAGCAGCAGATCGTGGGAGTCAAGCTGGAGAGTGCGCTACAGCGGCAAATTCAGGCGGGCCACGATATGAACACGGCGGTGAAGCGGGTGGCGGCGGAGTGGTACTCGGGCAATCCTGAGCTGGCCCACGATACTCGCCCCCAGGCGGGCTATGAGTCGATTAAGAGCTATGCCGACAGTGCGGCGGAGAAGTTTCACCGGCTAAGGCAGGAGAATCTGGAGAAGTAGGCCTAGCCTACATTGCAATCCGCCTAAGTTGGCCCAAATAAAAACCCCACGGCCAGCGGTACCGGGGGGGGTAGTTCTCAGGAAGCATCTACGATTCAGGACTCCTGCCCGCTGTCTACCTAGGGTGCCCTTGTCAATGGAGGCGGTAGCAAGGGTAAGCTGTTTAACGTAAATGGAATTTCACCTCTGCCCCTGGCGTTCACACCGTGTCCCCGAAGGGGAATCGCTGGGGGTCTTTTGTTAGTTTTTGCCGCCGCCGCCCCACCCTCACAACCCATCAAAGGGTCATTGGGCGGGTGGGGCAGTAGCAGAGGGCCTATTGCGAGCATCCGGCCTCCAAAAATCGCTAAAACGCTTGGTAGGTCGAGTTTAGGGGCATTTCACCCCGCCAGGGATGGCGTAGTGTCTGTACGTACGGTTCGGGAGCGTAGCCCTCTTAGGGCGTAGCCACCCTCACCGCTAGGGGCTGCTGCGCCGTTTGACGCTCGGTGTCGCCCCATGTCGCCCCATGCCGCCCCATGCCGCCCAGGGAGTCAGAGTCAGAGAGCCATGGCGGAGGAAAGCGGTAAATAGCGATGAGTGGCGGTAACTGGCGTCAAACCGACCCAAAACAAAACCCCCACAGGCCAGCGGTGCCTGTAGGGGCTAGACCAAGTTGTGTATCTACCGCACGCAGTCGGTAGC
>NZ_JAYGIH010000084.1:0-43645 GCF_034932455.1 Leptolyngbya sp. CCNP1308
CAAGCACCGCTTTGGGCTGCATCGCTTCGGTCAGCAGACCTTGCTAGGGATGTACCGTTGGCTCGTCCTATCGCTGGTCGCCTTTATCCTGGCCCATTGGGGCTACCTCTCACTAGAAACCGAGGCGTTGCCAGATTGGGCAGAAGCCGCCGCTGTTGTAATGGAAGCCGCACTGGCCGATGTGCTGGTTTACCTGCTGCTGGCGGACATCGAGCGAAAACGTCCCTTACTACAGCAGCAGGGGATTGACGTTCAAATTACCAGGTGCAAGATGTGAGTATGTCTACTTTCAAACCATTTCCCCGCAAGGGGACGGAAACATGCACTCGGTCTTGTCGGCAGCTAACCCATCTTGGGCCGTCTTTCAAACCACTTCCCCGCAAGGGGACGGAAACACTATCTGCTTGCCCTTGCTCATGTACTTCGCCAGATAGGCTTTCAAACCAGTTCTCCGCAAGGGGGCGGAAACATTTTGTGGCAGGTTTCCGGGTCATAGATGTTGTTGACCTCTCAAACCACTTCCCTGCAAGGGGACGGAAACACTTCTTGGCGAAACCAGCCGACCTTCTCTTCTGTACTTTCAAACCACTTCCCTGCGAGGGGACGGAAATAACCAGTCGTAGACAGCTGTCAGCGCCTCCTGGTCACTTTCAAACCAATTCCCCGCAAGGGGACAGAGACCGATAGATCTGGATGTGGTGGAGCTCTAGGTACTTCTGGTCACCCCAACCATTTCCCCGCAAGGGGATGGAAACCCCAGTCAGCCATTGTCGTGTCCTTTATAAGATCCTTGTCACCCCACCCTTTTCCCCGCAAGGGGACGGGAACCCATGAAATCTAGTTGCTCTGGCGAGGCTGCTTTAGTTTTGTCGCACCCTTTCCCCGCAAGGGGACGGAAACCCTTGAAAGGGCGACGTGTTAACCGCTCCACCAATGCTGGTCACCCCACCCTTTTCCCCGCAAGGGGATGGAAACCCATATTCCATAAAGCCAGGCTTGATTTTGGCTTTGGTCATCTCAATCTTTTCCCCGCAAGGGGACGGAAACAGAGTCGCATACTTAGACTTGTGATACGGATCATGTCTGTTATCCCAGCTTTTTCCCGCAAGGGGACGGAAACGCAATGATGAACCGTTGAAAGCCATCATTCTTGTTCCTTTAAACCACTTCCCCGCAAGGGGACGGAAACGCAATCTGCCCCACCATGTCCCCGAGGTAGCCTAGCTGCTCCTCCACTTCCAAACCACTTCCCCGCAAGGGGACGGAAACTCACCACAGCCAGTCGATCCGGGGCGATAAACACCGGCTTTCAAACCACTTCCCCGCAAGGGGGCGGAAACATAGCCTTAGCCTTCTCGTATTGCCCCTGTAATTCGTTGAACTTTCAAACTACTTCCCCGTAAGGGGACGGAAACTATCATTGGCTTGGGCTTGGAGGACCGCATTTCAACTTTTAAACCACTTCCCCGCAAGGGGACGGAAACTTTCGTAAGATTTTGAGTGCTAAAATTCGCAGTCAATCTCTTTCAAACCACTTTCCCTCAAGGGGACGGAAACACAAATGTTGCAATTCCTCCAGGTTCACGACAACCATCTTTCAAACCACTTCCCCGCAAGGGGACGGAAACTAAATAAATTGGCAATGCTGTCGTGGAATCGTCGCTTTCAAACCACTTCCCCGCAAGGGGACGGGAACACTCAAGATGTCGGTGTTCGCGCCCTGAATCAAACTTTCTTTCAAACCACTTCCCCGCAAGGGGACGGAAACCTAGCGACGGAGGCATAGGTCACACCCCGCCCAAAACTTTCAAACCACTTCCCCGCAAGGGGACGGAAACTAGAGCATCAGACGGTGGTAGCAAATCCCAAGAGAACTTTCAAACCACTTCCCCGCAAGGGGACGGAAACAGCGGGAAATCAGAAGGATGAATGGTTTGCCTGCACAACACTCAGGGTGTTCTCCTTCAGTATGTGTTTCAGCCTTTACCCCCCTTTGACCATCCCAGACTTTCGCTACATTGCTGCCTTCTGCCTTTATTCTTTCTCCCTCAGCGATCGCCGCGCCAGTTTGCTATAGGTCTTTGCCGTCTCGTAGGGAATACTCAAATCTTCCGCGATCGCTTGCAGCGAGTCGCCCAACTCCCGCCGTGCCAAAACCGTCGCCCAAGTCTCCGCCGAGGCTTGGGCACGGCTGCCACCCGTGCGCTTCTTTTGATTGATGAAATAGGTCGTCAGCTCGTCGATGCGATCGGCCAGCAGCTTTTGGGCCGCAGGCACCGCCTGAGGCTCAACCTGACTTAGGTGCCAGCCCAAGCGTGTTTGCCCCAGTCCAAACGTCGTCTTGTGCCCCGTTCCGCAGTAGGGCGCATAGTGCCCCAGCGTGTAAAACAGCTGCTCAAACTCTTCATGGGCCGCCGCTTTGCCTGCCAACCCATAAGTCACCGCCCCCACAAACCCCCTCACCGCCCCTCGCTTACCCGCCGCAATCTTCTCGCTAGCTAGTTCATGCCGCTGAAACACCACACAGTCATCCACCCAATCGAGAAAGTCATCTTGATCGACCGGGCGATTGGCAAACTCATTCCACCGCCGCAGGTAGCTGTGAAATACATTTCGAGGCCAGGGCAGCGGCAAATGATGCCCCTTGCGGCGAAAACTAGTGGGGCTCACAAACGTCAGGCTGAGGCTGCGCCCCGGATCCACCGTCGCCAGCTCGGCATAGGTCGTCGGGGCTTGGGCATAGCTCACCCGGCGAATAGTCAGCGGTGCACTTTTGAGCGCCACCACCTCAGGCAATTGCTTGAGCCACTGGGCCAGCCCCGCCACCACAGGTTTCGTCAATCCATTGACGTACCACTGGTAAGTCTTCCCCGCTTGCAATTGCAGGCTGCGGCTCTGAGTGGAGAATTGACCACTCAGTCCGGATAGATTAAAAGCTTTGTCCGTCTCACCATCGTGCAACTGCGCCGACAGTTCTGGGTCAAATTCTTGAATCTGCTGCAAAAACCAAGCGTGCAGGCCAATGGTGTACTGCGGATACAGCTCGTAGGCGCTGTCGGCCACCAGGTCAAACCGCAGGCTGACTAGTTCAGTTTGGGCAGGCCACAGGGTTTTGGCGCTCAGGTCTAGCTCAGTTCCTTGAGCAGCTTTGGGCATAGGGTCACCGAAATGCTTAGGCCCAGTATATTTCAATCCCCTCGGGGGGAAGCTAATGTTGATGGAATTGGGGGGGAGGGGGTGCGATCGCGCCTCAGGTGCCCGAACTCAGAAATGGGTCGATTCAAGGTCGAATCCTCTGGTCTTCAGCGCGACGAATAATGTCTCAATGCCCCCCCAACTGGTAATCCAACAACGTTTTATCAGATATGGTCTGCTCTATATTCAATCAGTAAGATTGAGCAGCGCGGTACTGCGGGCTAGCTGGCCCGCCTCACCATCTCTTGGCGATCGCTCCGAGAGTGCTAGTGGGCTAGGGCGCTGGCTGGCAGCACCCGATTTACCTCTTCCACTGTAGTCAAGCCCGCCAACACCTTCTCAGTCGCGGCTAGACGAAACGACTGGTACTCAATGCTTTGTAAGTATCGGTTGAGATGCGTCAGCGACCCCTCCTATATAATCTGCCGCACCTGGCTATTCACATCCAGCAACTCGATGATCGCCTCTCGCCCCAAAAAGCCAGAATGAAAGCACTGGGCACAGCCCCGACCCCGGCGCGGTGTGCCATCGGCTACCTGCTGGCGACCTAGGCCCAGCATCGCCATATCTTGACTAGTCAGCGGGTGGGGTTCGGCACAATGGGGGCATACCCGCCGTACCAGAAGCTGAGCCACCACCCCTAACAGTGCATCGCTGATTAATCCCGGATCAGGGCCAATATCCTTGAGCCGAGGAATGGCCCCACGGCGTCATTAGTGTGCAGCGTAGTAAATACCAGGTGCCCAGTGAGGGCTTCTCGCACAGCGGTTTCAGCGGTTTCGCTGTCGCAGATCTCGCCAATCATAATAATGTCTGGATCCTGCCGCAGAATGCTCCGCAGCCCCGCCGCGAAGGTCATCCCCACCGCCTTGTTTACCTGAGTCTGGGTGATGCCGGGCAGAACGTACTCCACCGGGTCTTCGACGGTGACGACGTTGACGGCTTCGGTAGCGACCTCCTTCAAACTGGCATAGAGGGTGCTGGTTTGACCCGACCCCGTTGGCCCAGTGAGAATGATCATCCCCTGGGATTGTGCAGAACCCCCATCACCGGAACCTTCAATACCAATGCCCTAGTGGATTAGAACCACAAAAAAGCCCCTAGCTATTGCCCCAGTGGAGCTTTTGCTAAGGGCTAACTATGGTTTTAGCTAAGCTTCTGCTAAATCACCGCAGTCGGTGCCAAGGCAATTGGCTGCATCAGCGGCGAGTTATACACTGGCCCATTTTGGTAATAGCTAGTGTCGGTATCGCTAATATGAGCCAGCCCGTTAAGGGTGACCTGCGCCGTATTGCCAAAAACAGGCACTAGCCGGTCAAATTCAAGGTCGGTAATGGCAAAGCTACCCGTGAACCTAATATCAATGCGATCAAAGCCGTTGGCATTAGTCAAGAGATCGACCTCAGGAATGTAGCCTTCGCCAGGGCCACCTTCTATCCTTAGGCTATCAATAGTCTGATAACTTCCATCATCGAGGCGGCGATAGCTTGTAATTAAGGCTTCGTCGTCATATTGACCATCTACGTCAAATAGACCTACTTGGAAGTTATTGACTAAATAGTCAAAATCGAAACGAACGATGCCACCATAAACAGAGTCATTTGGATTTGAGCTATCGCCATCCTCGGAGATAATCAGAACATTACTGAAAGTATCACTGCGTAGGTCTTCATCGTTACCGGTTGGGTACTGAGTATCAAAAATCATGGCACCAAACTGGGGTTGGCCATCGTAATAAGTTTGCTGAGAAACCGTTAGCCCAAGGGAAGAGTACTCATCATCGATTATGGTGCCTGCGGCTAGAGGATTACCGAAGGCGTCTACCTCAAAGTCAATGGCAACTTTTTGATCTGGCACTAATGTTGTATTGCGAGTTCCATATTCCAAATTAGCCGCCCGCCCACTTAATGCATAAGTCCACGTTTCACCTGGAGAGAGAATTCCATCACCATTAACATCTGTCCTGTAATCTAGCTCTGGAAATAATTCATGCAGATCGCTTAAGGTTAGATCGACAACTTGAACATCCTCTTCAAGGAACGCAACATTGCCCGTATTGGCAACTTCAAATGTCCATTTAATCCGCTCACCAGGATTAGCTATAACGGCATCACCCGGAGCTTTGGCGTCAAAGCCATTTGTTTTCTTGGTGATTTCGATGTCAGGGTTAATCTCAATGGCAATCACATCGTTGTCACACTCTGGCGCAAAATGAGCTGTAAATGGCCCTTGCGGCAGAGTAGCCGGATCCACTGATCCACCGATGATATTAGACCCGACACCCTCCATCATTGGAACGTTAAAGTCAGGCACCTGTGTTAGGGGATTAACACCACCAGAAACCAAGATTCCCCCAGAAATAATGTTAGGCACATTGCCAGGATCAATCTGATTGAAGTAGGACGTATCCGCCGGTAAAGTCCCGATGGAAGGAATCCCACCATTCGCGCTAACGTAGGCGTTATATTCAGTCAGACCACCGTCTAACCCTAGGCCATTGCTCAAGGCAACACTGGTAGCCGTAACGTTGCTATAGATCCCCATTGGGCCAACGTCAGCTTCATTGCCGTCGGAAAAGTGGATGGCATACATGTCAGCGCTACCGTTCGCCGCATTGAAGGAACTTTGATCGCCAAAGTTTAGAAATAAATCCCCTGGGTGAACAATCTCGCCTTCATCATTCGTTGTGCCAGAGGCAGGAAGATTTGTGCTAATGGCAAAATCCAAGCTGGTTTCGGTAAAGCGCACGGCTATGCCGTAAAGTTCGTACTTAGTGCCGCCAACTTGCTCAGTGCTGTCTTCACGGGCAATGCTGTCGGTTGCAGAATCTCCGGCATAGATCCAGCCGTCTTTCAAAATTGCGTTTGCCATCTAGGTTGATCCTTATGTAGATGTAAGTTGCTCAAAGCCATCCGTTAACAGAACTAGGTAGCCAAGGGCTGAACCAATAGCACCAGTCCCCGTCGCCCCATCACCAACACAGGGGCATCGGGTGGCAGTGCCATCTCCCCAGAAGGAGTATCGAGTTCAGCGGGCCAGGAGGTCGCGGCGTACTTCACCCCTCCTCGGCCATGTGAGGAGATGGCTTCCTCCACCACACCCTGCTCAGGCCAGAAAAACCAATGGGTAACCAGTTGAAAAATCATGACCTTAACCCCATCTGCTGCGGATAGGTTCAGATTAGAAGCGGGGCATACTAAAACCTAGATTTCATTCGTCAATATCGACACCATCAGCGTTGGTTTTCGATCCAGCGCTCGTTTGATTTTCTATAGATTTGATGAAGATGGCCGTTATACTACGGATTGTTTTTGTAAAAAAACAGACAATTGGGTGCGTATACTGTGATTTATTCTGAGTTTCCTGAAGTGGCCTCCTTTTGGGATTTAGGCCAACTTTTCGTAGATCTCTCCAGAGCGAAGCAGTGCTCAGATCGCTCTCCTGGCAACAAACTCTCCAATACGGAGTGGCTGTATCTTCAGGGTATATTGGCCCAGTGTGCCCCTGCAGAGATTGCCAATCACTGCCATGTATCGAGTGGCACTGTACGGAGTTGCCTCAGTGATCGTATTTATCCCTATGTAAAGCTACTGATCGAACAAAAAACAGGCGAAGGCAAAGAGATCAAACACTGGTCTGAGGTGGCTCCAGTGTTAGAGCAGCTCGGCTACAAACAGCGTCTCTTCTCCGAGAATCCGGGAGAGTTAAGCTCTAGCTGGGTGGGTGCCCCAGAAATCGATGTTATTTTTGGCCGTGAGACAGAGCTAAAAGCCCTACAACGTTCAATTCTCAGTGAAGAACGGCGAATTGTGATGTTAACGGGAGCCGGAGGCATTGGCAAAACAGCCCTGGCTGTAAAGTTGGCTAAAACCTTAGAAAAGGAGCACCACTACCAGGTGCTTTGGATTGCTATGTCAGCCGCTCCATCTGCTGAAAGTATCATCGCGCAAATCCAACGCTTGTGGGGTTCTCAAGTTACCTCCCCAGCCCTAACACTAGAAGAGCAATGGCAAGACCTAATTCAAGGGATGGCTAATACTCCGTGGCTAGTTGTATTAGACGGGATGGAAACCATTTTGGAACATCACAAATACACCTCAGAGCACCAAAGCTACAAATCATTATTCCGTCAAGCTTGTGAAACCAAGCACCTAGGTCGATTTCTGGTGACTAGCTCACAGAAAGTTACTAATCTCTGCGTTTTAGAAGACAAAGGCTTGCCCGTGAAGCTATGCAGGCTAGAGGGGTTAAGCAAGTGTGCTACTGGCAAACTACTGGAACATCTAAATGTGGAGTGTAAGCATGCCCAGGACTGTGAACAGGTACGGCGAGTTTATAACGGTAATCCTCAGTTCATTCGTTTTTTTGCGACTAGCATTCGTGAAATTTTCAATGGCAAACTTATCAAGTTCACTGAATTAGATACAATTTTGCTGGATGAGCAAATGCAATTACTGTTAGACATGCAGTTGCAATGTCTATCTCATCTGGAAAAGCGGATAATGCGCGATTTGGCTGAGGCGAACCAGCCCCTCTCTGTGGCAGAATTACGAGCGCGATTGAATGGCTTGGTCAGTACTAGCGAATTAATTAATGTTCTAAGAAGCTTAAAAGAGCGTGAGTTTTGTGAGCAAATGATTGGGAAGACAAAGGAAGAGATGGAGTATCAACTACGACCTCTGATCTATAAGTATCTGGCCGATTACCTCAATTGTGTATAGATGTCGGACGTTAAGGATGGCAAAGGCTGATCGCTATGTTCAAACCAGGAACCATTCTCAATCAGCGCTATAAAATCCTTCGCCAAGTGGGAAGGGGAGGATTTAGTTTGATCTTTGAGGTAAGAGATATTAGGCAATTTAATCTTGAAAATTATTTTGGCCTTAGAAAATCGAAGTCGATCAGAATTTTAAAAGTCTTTAGCTATCTTGGCTATCAAGTCAATGAAGCTGAATCATGCTTTAGAAGAGAAATAGAAATCCTAAAACTTTTAAATCACCCTCAAATTGTTCAATACAAAGATAACTTTGAGATCATTATTAACAATCAAAATGTACCTTGTTTGGTATTGGAAAAAATTAACGGGAAGACCTTAAGTGAATGGATTAATGATCATGGATCAATCTCGGAGTTTTTGGCAATAAACTGGTTAAGTCAATGCATTAAAATTCTAGACTATCTTCATTGCAGAAAATATATTATGCATCTAGATCTTAAGCCTGAAAACATTCTAATCACATCTAGCGGTAAACTAGTAATTTTAGATTTTGGAACAGCAAGAATCTTTACAACTACACTAATTTCAAAGTTGGTAGATTTGGAAGGCGAGCAATTTAATAGGATAGGAACACCATTTTACTCACCTGTAGAGCAGACAAAAGGGAAGCCAATACCACAATCTGATTACTACTCTTTGGGGAAAGTTATCATACAGGCATTAATAAATAAGTACCACGACCAGATTCAAGAAGATGAAGAGGGGTTTCTTTTATGGCATCAATATGCATCAGAAGTTACAGAGGAATTTAAATCAGTATTAGATTGGATGATATCTTATGAATTTCAGGCTAGGCCTCAAAACCCAAGAGAGATAGAATATTCGATTTTACAGTTAAAAGAGAAGCTCAATATAAAGGACAAGAAACTGCTTCATTCTATTCTGGAGTTGAGTTTCTCTTTTACCTTATACTCAACACTGACTTCTATACTTGTATTAATCTTGAGAACAATAGGATTTTTTCAAGTTCCTGAACTTGCAATCTACGATTTTATGCTGAGAATTCGACCCTTAGAAGAGTCAGATAAAAGAATTCTAATTATTGAAATAACAGAAAGTGATTTGATATATCAAAGTAATAATTTCAATTCATCTATTGAGGAGCAATGGAGAGGTTCACTAGCCGATCAGTTCCTTGACAAAATTCTCCAAAAGCTAAGTCTTTACAATCCCGCAGTAGTCGGGGTTGATATTTATAGAGAAACTAGTATATCTAAAAATCTCGTTTCTAACTTGATAGCTGTTTGCGGCACTCAAGACGATGCAGGTGTTCCTTTACCTCCTGAACATAGCATTGGTCACACTGGCTTCGCTACTGTTCCACTAGATGTAGACTATCGCTCGCGTCGCCAATATATTACACGAGAAATCAATCCAATATGTCCAACAGATCGCTCCTTTAGCTATGTTATTGCTGATAGTTATCTCAAGACGATCAACTCATCTGCTCTAGAAGAGGCTCTTCAGGAAGAAGATTTTTCCTATTTTTTATCTCGCAGTTTATCCCACTCATCTATTTATCCGCGACATGAAATTTATGATTTACAGACAATGATAAACTTTCGCTCTCTCAGAAGTTTTAGAGATATTTCAGAATCAATAACTTTAGCAGATTTTTTGGAGGAACCTCCATCTGCTGAACTTCATGAAATGATTCATCAGAAAATCGTACTTATAGGTACTACTGCTCCAAGCTATAAAGATTACAAACTAACACCTTATGGAGAACAAGCTGGTCTCTTTATAAATGCTCATATAGTTAGCGATTTGATTAGTTTTGCGCTAAATGAACGTCCCCTGATTAAAGTACTTAAACTAAGGGGAAGTCTTATATGGATCTGGTCATGGACGATTTTATCAGTAGCTTTAATTTCCACGAGAAGAAGTGTGAAGAGAGCGATATCATTATTTTTTTTAATATCTTCTATTCATATATTGATTTGTTTCTGTGCGATCTTAATTGGATACTTAGTTCCATTGTTTCCTGTGTTTATTTCGATTTCTTTTTCTGCGATAATTTCAATTTATCTAATTAGACACAAAAAAACGGAGGGCTAGATCAATGTCGAGAATTTTTCAAAGAAAGATAAAGAGTTTGCTTAGTTTCCTGTGTTTCTCTTCTTTGCTTTCACCAGGAATAGTGGCGGAAGCAAGTTACTCATCAAGTACACTGCGACTAAACGACATAAAACTGTTTTCGGAAGACTTTCTTATTCAAGAAAATTTTATTTCAAGAAGAGAGGACGACAATGCAAGCCGCGGTGAGTGTGAAGTTGCTGAGGGAAATGGGTTTCGTTTGACGGCTCTTGTACCACTTGCATCTTCTAGAATACGTCCTTTGACAACCTCAAGTCATCCAACTTTTTGGGTCTATTCTCCTTATACTACCTCTGAGAATACCATCATTAACTTTGCTTTATATAACCGTTCAGACACGAGCCAAGCTAATCCTATCTATGAGACTAATCTCTCAAATATAGAGGCAGGAATTATAAGAATTCCTATGCCTAGCAGCGCACCTCATCTTATTGAAGGCAATGAGTATGAATGGTTCTTTGAGGTATATTGTGACGATACTAGCCCTAATTATGTAATCGGAAATATTATCTTTGTAGATAATTTGACAAACATAGAACTGGCTTGGTATGACAGAGTTACAGAGCTTGCAAACCGGTTGAATAATGGACAGATGCATGAATGGCTCTCTTTGTTAGAATCTGTCGGTTTAGAGTTTCTTGCTGACCAAGAGATATCCAACTAGAAAGCATCAAGTAAAAGAGATGATGATTAGATGTTTGCCTCTTTTTTGTGTAGAGAAGTTGGTGCAATATGTTACAGGTATCAGTTTCTCTACCACGGATTTCCAACAATTGTAAAGCCTGACCAAAGGTAGGGATGTGATAATGCTGCATCTCCATGCATGCTTATTCTCTCTGGAATTGTAATAATCTGATCCCCAAAATAAACGACCTGGTTGCCATCAATAGAGAAGTTTCCTTGAATCATATCTACTTGGGCTCTTCTCAGGGCTTCTGCTTTAATTAAATTGAGATTTTCATCACTCAAATATCTGTAAAAACTAGACATCAGGGCTAGGGTGCCAAAATCATCTACCTTCCATATACTTGCTAATGCTGACTTAACTCCTACCTGAACTGTTAAACCTGCAAATCCTAGCTCAGCATTAATATCATCACGGGCAGTATTACAAGCACTTAGAGTTAATAATTCTACGGGAGGGTTATTCCAATCTAAATTTCCTATCTCGTGGAGGCTGAGACGGGTATCGCTAAGCTGGATATAGGAGTTTGCTGGATTTCCTGGTAAAAAGATTGCATGAGTAGCTAAATGAATGATCCCGTAAGGATTTTGTTGTCGCTGTGTACGCAGATTAGATAATGTAAATAAATCATCTTCAAGAACTGTAGTTTCTTGCCAAAGCGTATCTAGAAAATTCAGTTCCTGTGTAACTCCTGGCAAATCTGAAAGCTCTGTTTCAGGAGGAAAAGCGGATGCTCCCATAGCTAAAATATCCATTTTGCGGATATTTTGATATTGCGTATCAGTTAGGCTAAAGCTAGGCATAAGGCCAACACTATAGCCTTGTTCAACAATAAACTGCTGACCATTGTGAAGAACTGGCAGTACAGCCGCTAGAGGAACAGTTCTTATTCCATTATCCATGATGAAAATTAAATTTGAAACTCCTATCCTTTCAAGATCATTTTGAATACCTCCAATGAGCCAACCATATAGTTGTTGTGACAATCCCAAATAAGATGGGGTGTCACTTATAATTCCTCTAAGAAAATTCCTACGATAATCTATATCTATTGCACTTCTTAGTTCTTGAACTGTGTTGATCACTGCAAATCTAGTCGCATTAGGATCTTCAACCCGTACAAGAATAGGTTCTTCATCGGCTGTTACTAGGACTAACTGTAACTGATCAGCATCATCACCAGGGATAGATTCTGATTGTCTAAGAACAGTTCCCTGATTCGTTAGGCGATCCTGACGGATAACTTCTTTGCCATCGATAGTCTCTGTTCTTAATCGAATTTGTTCAGGTTCAAATACAACGTAAATAACGGCTGGTCGTACTCCTGTAAGTCTTTCAATTTCTCTTAACTCGTCTTGAATTTCCTCTAGGCTCTTAATTCTAGTGGGCTCAACAGCGGTTTCAGGATTTCGGCTGAGATATTCCTCTAAAGTTCTCGTAAAATACTCATCCAGCCAAAACGGTTGGTTGTCAGCATCTGCGGGTTGAATTTCCTCTGGCAACGTATCTGGTAAAGCTGCGTCAGCTGCTAGAGTTGCTTGAGGGCTAGTAATAATACGAATATTACCCTGGGTATAGGGGCCAAGGAATGAGCCAGGGAAAATAACATTATTGGCTCCCGTGGTTAATGCCCCAACAGTGCCATTTTGTGACGCAGTGGAAATAATAAATGGGGTCAAAACGTCAGCGGCACCACCGTTATGGGTGATGGTAATAGTTCCTTCTCCGCCGCCACCAGCTGTAGAAATGCTGGCCAATATACCGTTTTGGTCAGAGAAAGTTCCTGTGGCCCTAAAGAACCGGGAAATTGATTCAATCAAGACATCACCGCCTGCTCCGTTGGTACCGCCTTGGGCGTTGATAAAGCTCACCTCAACGTCCCCGAGGGGGTCGAGGGTTACGTTGCCGCCTCTGCCAATGGTGGCACTGGTGTTAATTTCGCCTGCCGTAATGCTGTCGCGGGCTAATACAGTGATGTTGCCGCCATTGGCTACCCCCGTTGCGGTTAAATTAGTGGTGGTTACAGTGCTGGTGGGGTCTCCACCATTAGCACTGAGGGTGATGGAGCCCCCTGTGGTAGCTCCAGATGCGTTGATGAGGCCTGTGGCGGTGATGGCGTTGGGGTTGCTGATGGTGATGTTACCGCCAGCATCAGTGCCAGAGACGGAGGATAGGTTGTTAACTGTGATGGTATCGGTGTTGCTGCTGAGGGTAATGTCGCCGCCGTTGGTGGTGACGCTGTTAACAGCCAAATTGGTTTGGGCGTTGAGGGCTATATCCCCACCATTGGTGACTACATTGGGAGTCTGCACGGCGCTGCCCGTGCTGGTAAGGGCCACGTTGTCGGTAGCAGTGATCGCCTGAGTAGTTACTGCACCTATAGCGTTAAGGTTTACGCTACCGTTGGTGGTGGTGAGGGGGTGGTTAAGTGTGATGTTGCCGGTGGCTGGGGTGCCCGTCTGCTGAAAGCTTCCGGCTTGGATAGGGGCATTGGTGGTGAGGTTGTTGAAACTTTCTAGGACAATGTTGCCGAGTTGCTGGTTAGGGGCGGTGCCAACGACGGCGTTAAAGGTGATATCACCGCTGCCTGCTATCAGAGTGAGGTTATTGCGCTCGCCTGTTTCGCTGTTAAGAGTGTTATTGAAGGTAATATCTGCGCCTGGCGTTCCAGTCCTGAGGGCAGTGTTTTGGGTGAGGACAATACCTTGATAAGTTTGTGTACCTGTGGTTTCAATTACTCCACCTCGAAATGTGAAGTTGCCGCCAACCAAGACATCACTTAGAGGTCCGCTTTCGCCAATATTGCCAACAAGCGTAGTGTTAGTTGGCAAGACAAGTGAATAGTTGCCACCACTTATCGAATCAATAGCGCCTTCAATTCTAAGATCATCTCCGCCTGTCGTTGTCAGGCTTAGATCTCTTTGAAGAATTAGTGGTGCTGCAAAGACAGCATTATTTTCAGTGGGCAAGATTAATCTTGGGGCATTAACTGACAGGGCTTGACCACGAGTATTGATACTGTATCTTGTCGGATTAGTATCGCTAATAGTAAAGCTGTTAGTGATTTCAATTTCTGTTGGACTCCTTAGGGATATTCTGTCAGCGCTGATCCCACCCACTGAAATAGTGCCATTTTCGGATCTTAAGCTGATTGGGCCAGCCTCAGGCTGCAAAGAGGAAGGATCAGTCGCAGTAAACGAACTAATTTCTCCAACAATATTTATGTCGTTGTTTGCTCGGATATTTACTCCGCCAGTGCCAGCTTGACCTGTAGTCCTGATAGTAATTGAATTTGGGTTGCTTATTCCATCATCTTCTCTGCCCAAAGCAGAGAAATTACCTGTTGAGTTGATTGTTATACTTCCTCCACGACCTGGGCCAACACCTTCATTATTAAGAGTGTTTGATCTAGCAAAGATTCTGTTTACAGTAATGTCCCCTGAAGTACTAGTGAGACTAATATTTCCAGCACTTCCCCTAACAGCACCAACTCCAGGGCCGTCATTACTTCCAATAATGCCGACGTTTATAGTGCCAGCAGTAATTGAAATACTTCTTCCTTGAGTGAGTATTAAACTTTCCGGTGCCGCCCTAAATTCACCGCCATTGGCAGTGAATTGTATTGTTATGTTGCTACCTCCACGATCACCAAAGTCCAACACCAGATCTTCGATAATAATATTCCTTGTTGCACTAAGACTTACATTGCTAGAAGAGGCGGTATTTCTTAGGGCCACCTCGGATATTTCAAAGTCTGTGTCAGAACCACCGTCCGTTTCCCAGATTACTCCATCAGCAATTTCATTGTCGTCGCTTCCCCCATCCCCATCGATAATTGTTATGTCTCGAGGGTCAAGTAGGAGCATGCCTGGAGTGCCAGTTTGAGAGCCTAAATTCGCGCTTCCTTTAAAGGCTAAGTTTTCTCTACCCGAAACCTCGGCAAAGCCGCCGTCGCCGGAGATCTGGCCGCCACGGGCTGTAAGGTTGCCATAATATCCCGTAGCTTCATCGGCCCAGATGATGATTGTGCCGCCATCGCCGGTCTCTAGGGCATCGGCATTAAGGGTGGTGGTGCTATCAACGTAGGTGCGTTGGGCAGTGGGTACATTGCCTGCGCCCTGGTAGTCGCCGCCGACCAGGATGGTGCCGCCGCCTGTGGTGCCGCTGGCGTCGATCTGGGCATTGACTAGGCCGATGCGATCGCCCAATATCGCCGCCGTCCCCCCTTGCTCGCCCGACACATCGATCCCGCCCGACACAATGGTAGTGCCGGGGCGATCGGGCACGGAGGTATCGCTGGGCAGTTGCACTGCCCCCGCGTCGTTGACCGCCAGGCCCAGGGAAGCAGGGGAGAGTCCTGTGGTGAGCAGTTCTGGCAGAGCGGTGACAGGCAGTTGCCAGGTGTGGGGCTGGTTGCCTGCCATCACAGGTGCGTCTAGCTCCAAAGCCAGAATGTAGCCTGGCAGCGTCAGGCGTATGGTGCTCTCGCCGGGCACGGCGGTAATCAAGATTTGTCCGGCGGGGGCGGTGAGCTGGCCGGTGTTGATCACAGTGCCGCCCAGCAGCGCCAGGGTAGAGCCGGTGCCCACCGCCAGATTGCCCGCGTTGACAATCGCCCCCGAGATCGCATTGCTAAAGCCAAAGGCCGTCGGGTCACCCAGCAGCGCCGAGAAGTCGTTGGGGCCAGCGGCGTGGAGCCAGCGATCGCCAAACTGCATCCCCGTCGCCGTGGTCGCCGCAAAGCTGGCGGGCAGGTTGAGCTGGGCATTGGCCCCAAACACAATGCCCGAGGGGTTCATCAAGTAAAAATTGGGGTTGCCGCCTGTGACCTGGAGCAGGCCGTTGATAATTGACGGGTCGCCGCCCACCACCTGGGTGACAATATTGCGCAGGGCAGGGTTGGCCAAAAAGTTGGCAATCTGGCCCTCGCTGAGGCCAAACTGCTGAAACTGGTGGAACAGGTTGAGCTGGTCGGCAGACAGCGCCCCGCCCTGGATATCAAACTGGTTGCCGTTGAAGATTACCTGGGTGCCTGTGCCATTGACGCTGGGCACAATGGCCTGGGCAAGCACTGGATTAGCCCACAGGGTAGAGACTCCCAAAGCCAGGCCAGCATAGAGAAAACGAGTCATAGTGCACCTCACTGGCGTTGGTTGGAGTTGTAGTTGATGCCGAAATAAAAGCCGTAGTCTTGCAGGTTGCTGCCGCGATCGCCGGAATAGATCAGCGGCAGGCCGTAGTCAAGCTTAATGCTGAGGCCATCTAGCCATGACAGGTTTTGCAGCTGTAGGCCCAGTCCGCTGCCCATCAAAAACGACTGGCCCGAAACCGTATTGGGGTTGTCGGGGTGGTTCCACACCGAGCCCAGGTCGAGAAAAGGCAAGAGGATGAGCATGGGTCGTCCGGCCCCGTCGCGCTTGACTGTGATCCGGTCTTCGACTGAAAAGCGCAGCCCGTTGTCGCCCGATCGCGCCCCTTGACGGTAGCCCCGCACCGAGTTAACCCCGCCGATGGTGAAGCTATGGGAGGGTAGCAGGGCATCGGGAGTAAGCTGCACATTAAACTGCGCGATCAGCAGATGGTTGCTGCCTAGGCGCTGCACCCGCTGGGCCAGCCCCTGCCAGCTGAAGAACTGCCCATCGGGAATGGGGTAGGGGTTGCTAGTGGCATTAAATAGCCCCGTACCCAGGTTGAACTGAGAATTAAACGCCCAGGCCCCGTCGGGCTCTCGGTAAACATAGTCTTGACCAAAGCTGACCACGCTGGTGCGGCTAAAGCCGTTGGCATCGGGACCAAAACCAAAGGGGGTGGGCAGTCGGTCAAACAAAAAGGTCTGGCCGGCAGTGTGGGTAAACCCCAGTGATAGGGCCAATTCCTCCTGGGGGCGGCGGATCAGCGGTTGACGCAGCCAGACAGCATAGCGATTGGTGCTACCCTGCACCCCCAGGCTGTTAAAAGGCGACTCCACCACTCGGGTATTGATAAAATCGCCCGTAAACCGCAGGGTACCATCGGTGGGGCTAATGGGAATCTGGTAAGCCGCCTCAAAATAGCTCAGCCCACCCGCAAAGGAGCGAGAATAGCCCGCCGAGAGGCGATCGCCCACGCCGCTGAGATTGAAATGGGCAAAGCTTAGCTCGAACTGCTCAGCCCCAATGCTCGGTGCCGATTCATTGTTGAGGCTAAGGCCATAGACGATGGGATCGGCCTCGCTCACCACCACGTTGAGAATGCTGCCCCCCACCATGCCCTCGCTAAGGTCGGGCTGTAGAGTGGCCTCCACATTGCTAAACAGCGGGTCAATGCGCAGCAGACGCAGGCTTCCTCCAGGGCATCCAGGTTGAGGGGCGGCCCTTTGACGAGAGTCAGGCGAGATTCGATGTAGCTTGGATCAACCCTCTGGGTGCCTGTGATCTCTATCTCTGAGAGACGCCCTTCCACAAAGTCAATGGCGGGCTGGTTACTACCGGGGATGGCCGTCAGCACTGCTCTGGAGGTGATGTAGCCCCGGTTGAGGTACTCCTGGGTAAGGCGATCCAGCACGTCGCCGAAGGTGAGGCTGGAGTTCAACGCTTGCAGTTGTGCCAGCTGATGCTGAATTTCCTCGCGGCTGAGAACACTGCTCTCTAGAATTTGCAGGGTGGCCACATCGACGGGCATATCCCGTCGGAGCTCGTCAGTAGGACGATCGATTGGCTCAACAACGACCCCAGCCGTCCCCTCGCCCCTAAAGCCAGAAGCGTTACTCTGCCTTGCCAGCGAAGCATTCGCCCGACTTGTCAACGGCTGACTATTCACCATCTCCAAGGCCATATAGAGCATATTTTGCCGCTCTGCCACCGGAAACTGCACCCGGTAAAACTGCCCATCCTGCTCCCACATGAGCGAGGCATAGGCCACCTCGCCATCGCGATATTCGCGAAAATGGGCCTGCACATCGGCAGCAAGGGTAATCGGATAGCCAACCGATCGGTGCTCTTCCATTGCCAACTGGGCTGCTTCTGAAGCGAGAGAATTGGTGGAAAAATGGCCCATCGTACAACTCGACTCTGCCCCTTGGGGGCAAACCTTCAAATTGATCATCAGCCCTACGCCCCGCAGACTGGGCACGACCTGTATCTCGCTATGGGCTGGCCTTTGTCCCGATAGCCCCAACAGGTGCAAGTTAATGGGTAGCCGAAATGCGAGGTCTGGATTCAGATGTTGGCTCACCTCAGCTCGGTAGGGCTCAAAAAAGTTTGAGTTTATGCGCTGAATTGAGGCACGGACCTCTGGGGTGATACCTGGGAGAAACCCGCCATTGTCCCCCTGAAAACTGGCCTTAGCCTGGTTGAGACCATGGGTTGCCAGCACAAGAAACAACGAGAGAGCCAAGCAGTTTGGTAGATGCATGGGGAATTTTATTCCCAATTCCTTCGTTTTTTGGGTGAAGCTGCTCCAGGGTAGCCCATTGTGGCAAAAGCGGGCTCTGATTCCACAAGATGTAATAGCTGATGTCGATTAACTATCGCCTAACTCAAATTGCCGACGTTGTAGGGATGGTGTCTTAACCTGAGAAGCATGCTCTGGTTTGATGGCTATTTGGGTAATGTGCTTTGCGAATGCGATCGCCTCTTTCCTACCTTGCTTGTCATAGATCAACCTCACCACCTCACTCCCCGCCACCAGCATCAGCGTCACCTCCTTGGCCGAACACCCATTCCGCAACGCCCGCTGCGCCACCCGCACCTCCAAACTCGCCGACGGCAACCCCGCCGAGTAATGCTCCCACCGCGCCAATAGCTGCTCCCTCGAATTCACCTTTGGCGGTTCCGAGGCATCTAATTGATTCCGCTCTCGGCCAACCGCCCTTCCAACCGCTCTAGCGACGCGATCAACGGCTGCTGCAAGGCCAACTCGGTCTTGAGTTGCCCGTTCCAACTGCTCAAGGCCGCAATCAACTTCCGCAACTGCTCCTGCAAGGTCGCTTGCGCATCGGAGGAGGTCTCGTCGCTGACGATACGCTGCAATTGCGCGACCAAGCGCCCCAAGCTCTGGTTCCAGTGCTGCGGCCACATCGCCAAATCCTTGCCCAAGGTCTGGACGTGGTCTTCGAGGTGCAGCACCCGCTGCGTATTCACGCATATCTCGGCCCGCAGCGGATCTAAGCTGCTCTGCAACACGGTGGCCAATGCGCTCTCCCATTGCTCTAGGGTCAACACTGGGGATAGGTTCTGGTTGCCGTTGTTCCTGTTGTTTATGCTGTCCATAGGTCATCACCTGTTGAGTTAAGGGCACGTAGTCACTCACGTTCTCCTTGGCCCGCGACACCTGGGCCAGCCGCACCAAGTCGGCCTGGCTGGTGGTGTACAAGGTCACCGCCCGCTTGGCTCTAGAAATCGCCACATAAAACGCTTCTCGATTCGTTGTTTCGCCCAGCAGGGCCAGCACTCGCTCCGCTGTTTTGCCCTGGCTGCTGTAGGTCGTTCTTACCCAGGCGTAGTCGATGTACTGGTTTCCACTGAGGTTGATAGTGGCGGTCTGCCCCGCCCCATCCCGGATCGTGGCTGTGCCATCCGCCTTCAGCTCCGTCACTACAAACCCTTGACCATTGCGGATTCCGGCTTGGGGGTTGTTGCGTGTCCATTTGAGGCGATCGCCCACCGCCACCGGAATCGCTTGCGTCGTGTACACCGTCTTACGAGGGCATGCCGCTGGATTGATCGACAGCACCGATCCACTCGGCGTCTCTAGTACCACCTGCTGATCCTCCTGGTTTACCGCAATTACGCGGTACTGCTCGCCCCTAATCAACCCCTGCTTTCGGTAATCTTGAATCGGCACCAGCACATCGCCTGGGGTGTAAGCTTTGAGGCAACTGGCCTGAGCTGTGGTCAAATCTTTGCGGTGCAAGCTCTGCACCACAAAGCCATCCGCGACCAAAGCCCCTTCATCCTGTAACCCGGATCGCATCGCCTGAGTCAGAGCCAACCGCTCCGCATTAGTTCCCGCCAGCACCAGCGTGGACTCCCGCTCCTCTGCTGTCAGCGCCAGATAATCTGCTGCCACCTGCTGAATACGTTTCTGGGGTTGATCCCCTTCTTTGACACAGCCCGCCTGAGCCAGCAGCTCAATCCCCTCGTTAACCTGCCCCTGGGCCACCAATTCCACGGCAGATCGCAGCACCCCAGTCTGCTGCCGCCGATGGGTCTCCAGATAGGCGGTCGTCATTCCCCCCGCGTGTAAGCTCTTGAAGGGATTGCCCGCCTCCACCGCCGAAAGCTGCCGGGTATCGCCGACCAGTAAAACCCTGGCCTGCTCCAGTGCCGCCCGCCGCAACAGCGCATGGGCATCCTTCATGCTCAACAGCCCCGCCTCATCGACAATCCACAGCGTCAGCTGAGGTGGTTCATCCAGGGGTTGAGACACCAAGAGTCTAGCAACTGTAGTGGTTTGAATGCCCAGTGACTCTCCCAATACATGAGCCGCTTCAGCGCTGGGGGCCAAGCCTTGGATCATGTAGCCCTGTCTCTGAGCCAGATCCTTCAATACGCTCAGGGCATAAGTCTTGCCCGCTCCCGCTACGCCTTGCCACGCCATCACCGCATCCGGTGTAGTCGCTGCCATCCCAACCGCGTTTTGCTGCTCCGAGTTCAGAGAATGGCTCACCAGGCTCTCTACCTGGGTACCGCTGGGGACAATTGCCGCCACCTGCCCCCGCCCTTGCTGCATCAGACGGATCGTGTTGAGTTCGAGATTGAGTGCTGTCTGGGTGGTGAACTTGCCGTTGGCGACTTTGATAAGTTCAGGACTTAATACGATCGCCCCCTCAATCGCCTCAAACCCCTGCATCCCCAACTCGTGCTCAAACACAAACCGCTCCAGCGTCGTCTGCCGAAACACTGACTCCCGCTCCCCACAGTGCTGGATCGCCGCGTCAATTACCGATTTGGCCGGTGGCTGATCGCCAACTGCCTGGGTAACGCCCTTCGGTAACTCTGGCAGATCCAATCCCTTCAACTGAATCAGCGCATTCCATCCCCGCTGCAACAGTCCCTCGTCTACCTCTTTGGGTTTCCGCTTCCGCGACACCAGCGCCGCTGTCTCCCGCATCGCTCGATTATTCTCCGAGCCCGTCGCCTCCCATTCCTCGATTAGCTTCAGAATCTGCTGCCTGCGGGTAGAGAATGCCTTGAGCAGTTCTGGGGAATATCCCGCTAGTTCAAACTGCCCATGAGCTTTGGGCTCAATCTGGTAGCCCTGCTGCTTCAGCGCTACGGCCAACTCATTTTGGTAGATCTGGCCCAGGAGTTTTTGATTGGCGATCGCCGCCTCATTGCTCAAACTAAACCACCGCCCATCGTCCAACTGCGTCGCATTCATCACCACACAATGGCTGTGCAACTGCGGTTCCGCCTCCCGACTGGTGGAATGGGTAAATACCGCTGCCGCGATATTTACCGTCGTCACCTTCATCCGCCCCGCCTCGGTTGAAATCCGGGTCTGGGCATAGCGCTCTTCCAACACCGATAGAGCTTGAGCTACCGCCTGATGATGCGCCTCCAACACCCGCTCGTCCTGCTGCACTAACGCTGCAATGCTGACACTTTTCGGGGCGCTGAAGGTAAAGTCGGTCGCCGCCCGTCGCTTTTCTGGGTCAATTGCCTTTCCCGTCAGCGATCGCCCGTCCGGAGCCTGCCCGGAAAGCATCTGGCTGAACTCTTGCTGATTAACAACTCCAGCTAGCCCCAAGGACGCAGCCCCCTTGCCCACCCACTTCGTTGGGTGAGCGGCTTCTTCAGCCGAGTAATAATCCTCTTTCGTGTAATAGGTCTCCGCCTGAGCAGCAGAGAGGTTGCTCGTGGAAAGCATGGAGAAGCAAGGTTAAAAATACGACGCTCCACTGAAGGGGAACTTGAAGCGTCTTCAAAAGCGGTAGAAACCCTGTGGGGAGAGCCGTTGCCCAGTTTTTGCCAAAACCTTGGCGTACTGTGTGGCCTTTCCGCGAAGCCCTCGATAGGGGCGCAGCATCCTGATACACCTGATCCTAAATTGAAGCATCAGCTCTTGATCAGCTTCAATACAAAATGTCACGAAAAACTTGGGATGTTTTCAGCACAAAGGCTAAAGGTCACGAAAGAGAACGATTTTTCACATTCCCTTCTGTAACCTTGCAAAGCAAGGAAATTTATCAGGCTTAGTCTTTAGGTGGATGCCAGCCCACTGAAACCCAGCGTTTTCTGGTCGCCAAGATAGCTGCATTATTCATCTGCAAAGCCACGACTGTAGCTCGTCCTACAGCGGTAATGCCTTCAACTCTGGTGCCGTCGTCGCTCCAGGCAAAATGCTGGTGCCAGTCCTGAAGCCTTGGATTGAAAAGTGGCTGGGTCTGCTGGGTGAGTAAATCTTGGCCTGTTGTTGAATCGCCCTTGAATTCATTGCAAGAACGGCAGGCTAAGTAAATATTTTCAAAGCAGGTTTCGCCACCTTTTGAACGAGGGTGGATATGATCAAAAGCCATACGAATGCCGCTCAGGGCCTCGCTGGTTCTGCAATAGCAGCAACGATCGCGATCGCACGCTCGAACCCGATTGCGTAGGTCTACAGGAATATAGCTGGCCATCAAGCTTCTGGCAGAATCGAATGCCCGCGCCAGCGCAGCAAAACCGCTGCCTGAGCCTTGCAGAGCATAAATTGCTCCGCCTCTTTCCTCAGGACAGTTAGTTCGTTTTGTTCCGCTGCTGTCAACCTGTTGTTCTGATTGCGATCCAGCAGTTCGTCGTACCGCTCTAGTTCGGCTTCAGAACGTTGGCTACGAGCAACCCTCCACAGGGCATCATCATCCAGCCGATCTAGAGCAGCTAATGCAGCTTGAAACTCCGGTGGCACATCATCCCAAGGGGGTGGGCTACCAATTTGCAATGCCCTGAGAATAATTTCGTTCAGAGGGCGCTGGGTTGCCTCGGCAGTATTTACCAGTCGCTGGTGAATATGCTCTGGGATATCAAGGGTGACGGTAGCTGTCATCGGTGCGCTGGACTATGAGAGGCTTGAGCCCGGATCCGAACGGGAAGGTCTCAATTTTAACTAAAGCTGGCTACGGAAACACATTAGGTGAGATCGGGGGGCCTCAAGTTTGTGAAATTGGTAGCCCCGTAGTGCTTGTCGATCATCTTAGCGCTGGTGCCTGTCCAGCGACCGATCGCTGTGCTGTTGATGTGGGCTTCTACACACAGGCTGATGAAGGTGTGGCGGCACTGGTAGCTCTTGCGGTGAGGAATGTCGCAGGCTGTAAGGACAGCTCGCCAGGCGCGGGTAGAAAAGTTGTGCTGGTCAATGAACTTCCCCTTGGGGCTAGGGAATAAAAAGGCTTCGCTGTCGCCCTTCTCTGGCTTGATGGCATCGAGAATAGCCTTGACCTCTGGAGTAATAGGAAAATCTCGCTTCCGCTGAGTCTTGAGTCCCTCCTTCAAGATCAAGCCATCTTCGGAGACCACCACCGACTGCCTGAACTTGATGACCGCTGGCGTAACGTACTTCCACTGGAGGGCAATGACCTCTGAAGGGCGGGCTCCAGTGGCAAATAGGAAGCGCACGTAAGAGGTGTAGTGGCTGTAGTAGCGATCGCTCTCAAACCCCGCGATGATCTTGTCTCGCTCCTCTTTGGTAAACGGATTCACGTCCTCATCTTCAGAGAGCCCCTTGGGAGCCTTAATTTTCATCGTCAGAAAGGGATTGCCCTCGATCAACCCCTCCTCCTCTGCCCAGCTACAGCAAGCTTTGAGCTGGGTCAGGCAACGCTTAGCTGCATCGGGCGTCAAATGGGCTAGCAAGTAGTCACGAATCAGAATCGCCTCGTCTAGAGAGCGGCTGGGAAAGCGGCTGATGTGGTTTTTCTGCTTGGTGAAGTCCTTCGTGTAAGTGCTGGGACTGATCTGAGGTTTCTTGAACTGGGCGTACTTCTCCCAAATCTCATCCAGCCCAATCTCAGGGGCTACGGGTGGATTGGGGGAAATGGGGGAAACCGTGGTGAGCGATCCAACGGTCTGGTACTTCTGTAGGCTGAGATCCACCTCTCCGTAGTCAATATCTCGCTGAATCGCCCTGACCGTATCACCTACCCGTTGGCGGTTCAGAGGCGTGTCTTCAAAGCCTGTGGAGATGTAGAACCGCTTACGCTGGATTTCCCCATCCACTTCGACGGGGTAAGAGAAGACGATTTGCAGCCGTCCTTTGGTGTTTTTGAACTGGACTGAGCCTTTTTTACCTTTGCTTCTTAGGGTGGCCGAGTACATGGCAGCACCGGGGAATAAAGAGCATTCGTACTACTCCCCTTTTCGGGCACCGGGGCCATCGTCCGGATATTCCCCAAAAAAATTCCCCCAATTTTCCCCCAATCCGTCCCCCAAACTCGCCTAAAGATGTCCAAAAAGGGACAACGCGAAAATCTGAGGCCCCAAAGCAAAAGCCCCGAACCGTTGAGATTCAGGGCTTTTCACTTGATTTAATTGGATGCCAGGAGGCGGGCTTGAACCGCCGACACGAGGATTTTCAGTCCTCTGCTCTACCAACTGAGCTATCCCGGCTAGGGATGACGTTTCAACGCTCACTTAAGATAGCAAGCTAACGTCACCCCTGACAAGGTTATGGGAAAAAATGCTGCCGTTCTCTACTGAACCTCTCGCAGGCGGGCCACCTTGAGGTAAAAATTACCGGCACCTTGCCCCGCATAGGCGCTCACCCGCACCGTATAAGTCCCCGACTCGCCAATGCGGGCAAAGAGTAGGGAGTTGGTGGTGCCGTCGGGGCCGTCGTCGTTTTCGCCTACGGTGACGCCATCTTTGTTCATCAAAATCACTAGAGTGTCAAACTCTTCAGAGATGACATCGACCGCCACTTGATCCCCAGCCTCGAGATTAATCGTATAGTCACGGGCAAACCCACCGGTACCGGTGGGGATGTCGCGATCGCTCAGGGCCTCGTTGACTTCTCGAGAGGCCGGTAGCGGAATGGGCGAGTAAACCGTAGTCTGCGCCTTGGCTGGCAGCGAAGTCAGCGCCAGGGTAGTCAATGCCAGAGGAAGCAGCAGGTTGCGCTGTAGCCGAAGGTGAAATTGCATAGATTGTGAAAAGTTAAAAGACAAAATTGCCCAAAGGCGCGAGATCGTGCCCATTATGGCCTAAATTTTTGGGTTACTTCGAGAACTAAAAGAGTCTACATATAGTCTGTTCTCAGGCTTTGAGACTACTCCACCGTCGAATGCCTTGTAGGCCTTGCAGGACCAGGCCTCAGCCAGATGAGGTTTTGGTTGCGTCGTTTCTCAATTTCGTTGCTACACTCACAGACGACCAATGCCCTAGGTATGCTGCCCTTGTCCATGCTAGAGCGCCCCCGCTATCGTTCAGTGTCATCAAAGCCTCAGCCTAGGCGCAAGCGGCGGCGAGCCCGCAGACCCCGGTTAATGATGATGGCCCTGATCAGCAGCACGCTGCTGCTGGTGGCTTTTCGCGGTGCCAGCGAATACTGGCGTCAGCCCCTTGAATTTAGCCAGCGTCCGGTGGGGCAAATTGTCAATCGAGCCGAGGTCGCCACCGGCATTCGCCAGATTCAAACCGCCAACGGACGGCCTACCCTCAATCCGCTGCCCCTAGCCGAAGAGGTTTGGACCTGCGAGGTCGTAGTCATTGGTGGCACCCTGGGCGGGGTCGCTGCGGCTTCCCAGGCCATGGAAACCGGCGTCACCACCTGCCTGATTGAACTCACCCCCTGGCTAGGAGGCCAGATCAGCTCCCAGGGGGTAGCGGCCATCGACGAATCGCGAGCGATGCGGTGGCGACGCAATTTTTCTCCTAGCTGGGAGGCCTTTAAGGATCTGATTAAGCGCCAGCCCGTCTACCTCCCCCCCTGGACGGGGCTACCGGCTCAGCTGCCGGTAGAGAGAACCAACAGCTGCTGGGTTGGGGAACTGTGCTTTACCCCCCGAGCCGGGGCTACGGCCGCAGAAATGTGGATGCGAGACGCCGCTCAGAATGCCCCGGAGAGCCGCTGGGCAACCTCTACAGCCTTCAAAGGCGCGGCCTTCGATGCCTCAGGCCGCTATGTGACGGCGGTGTACGGCGTGCGGCGCGTTCCCCTCGACCCTGGCTATGTGCCCACGGGGCGGCTTTCCCAGGAGCTAGAACGGTGGTACGGCTGGTCAGACGATGAGGCCTATAACAAGATCCCCATCCGCCTACAGCCGCCGCCGAACCGCTCCATGATTGTGATTGACGCCACGGATACTGGCGAGCTGGTGGGCTGGGCCAACCTACCCCACCGGTTAGGGTCTGACGGCCAGGGCTTTACCGGCGAAGTCAACGCGCCACCGAAGGATAACCCCGACTGCACCCAGGCCTACACCTATCCCTTTGTGCTAGCTACGCTCGACGACAAAAATGAGAGCCTCAAGGAGCTGCAAAAGCTAGAGCCGGCGCTCTCTAAGGCCGAGCACCGCAAAGAATTTAATCTGGAGGGATTTCCCTTTTTTGACTTTGGCAGTGTGTTTAACTATCGCCGCATTGTCAGCCAGCGGGCGGGAAACTCGAACGTCAACCGCACCCAGCCCGGCGAAATGACCCTGATCAACTGGAACAAGGGCAACGACTGGCATTTTATGGATCCGCCTCTGGTGTTTACCGAAGAGGACATTCGTCTGTCGGGGCAGCGCCAAGACTGGCTAGGGGGGCTATCGACCGAATCGCTCAACTACGGTGAAGTTCATGCGCTCCAGTTTGCCGAGTGGCTGATCGAGAATGAGAGCACCAACAAGCTGTCGCTGACATTTTTGCGAGGAGCCGATTCGCCCTTGGCCACCCGGTCTGGCCTCAGCATGGTGCCCTACATTCGTGAGGGCCGCCGCATTTTGGGCCGCCCCGCCTACGGGCAAGACAGCTTTATGGCGGTGGAGGCCGACCTGCGCGAAGACATGACCGGGGGCCGCGACTTTAGAGCTACCGCCGTGGCCCTGGCCCACTACGACATTGATATCCACGGCTGCCGCTACCGATCGTGGCGACCCTCCTACGAGGCGGCGGGGGCCAGCATTAAAGAATTTGTGGTGCGACCGCTGCAAATTCCCCTAGAGGCACTGGTGCCCCAGGGGGTAGACAATGTGCTGATTGGCGGCAAAAGCATAGCCGCTAGCCACATCGTCAACGGGGTGACGCGGGTGCACTACGGCGAGTGGAGCATCGGCGGGGCCGCCGGGGCGACGGCGGGTTGGCTGCTGCGCTACGCCAAACCCAATGACCTAACCCCGGCCCAAGTGGTGGTGACCGGCCAAATGCCAGATCTGCAAGATTTTTTGATGCAGCAGGGGCTGAAATTTACTTGGTAATTGAGGCAAATACAGGAAAGCACGAAAATAGAGGGGCAAAAAATGAGAAAAAAGCCCGATAGGCTTGAATTTCGGTCTTTTGGGCTACCCGATGAAATGGAGAGTTCGCGTAGGGGCAACCACCGGCAATATGCCTGGTTTCCAAGGCTAGACTGTACTGCTTAGGGACTGGCAAAACCGTAGTCTGTGAACACAGTCCTAGTGAACACAATCTTGGCCTACCCTAGAGAGTGCTGGCTGATGGGTGAGGGGGTTATCGATGGCAGAGTGGATGGGCCAGGTGCTCCGGCGAATTGGGCGGCGATCGCTCATCCTGCTCCTAGCGCTAGCGTTAACCAGCTGCGCCATACCGCAGATCAAAGCCGAAGACCGATTGTTTCTGCCCCTCACCGCTGATCTGCTGGATGTGTACAATCTGCCGCCCCAGGAATTTGAGGGCACTACCGTCGGAGGACTGTCGGCCCTAGCCTACGATCGCCCCCGCGACCTGCTCTATGCTCTCTCCGACGATCGCGGCCAATTCGGCCCCGCCCGCTTCTACACCCTGGCGGTGACCCTAAAGCCCAGCGGCCCGCCCAAGTTTGACACCGTTACCCTGCAAGCATCTACCCCTCTGCTCGATGCCGAGGGCAACCCCTATCCTCGGGGCAGCATAGATCCCGAGGGCATGGCCCTATCGCCCCGCGATACGCTGTTCATCAGCAGCGAGGGAGATGGGCCGCAGAGTACGCCGCCCTTCATCGGCGAGTTTGACCGCGAGACCGGGCAGAGCGTCGCCACCCTGCCCCTGCCCGAGCGCTATCTGCCCGACAACCCCGACAGCCCTAGTCGGGGCGTGCAAAACAACCTCAGCCTGGAGGCACTTACCGTCACCGGCACATCAGGCGGGGCGGGCATGGTCGAACCCTTTCGACTGTTTGCCGCCACCGAGTCGGCCCTGGTGCAAGACTACAACGACGACCCTAGTCAGCCCCTCAACAGTCGGTTTTTGCATTACCTAATTGGCGACGACCAGTCCACGCTGATCGCCGAACATCGCTACCCCCTCGATCTAGAGCCTTCTGGGGCGGTGGTGAATGGCCTCACGGCACTGCTAGCGATCGACCCCGCAGGCCATTTTCTCGCCCTAGAGCGAGCCTTTGGCCTGCGGGGGTTGCAGGTGAAGCTGTACCAACTGGCGACCGGCGGCGCGACCGATATCTCGTCAATCCCTAGCCTAAGTGGGGATGTGTCGGGCAGTTCGCCCATTCGCAAGCAGCTGGTACTCGATTTTGCTGAGACGCCCCTGGCGGTGGATAACCTGGAGGGGATGACCTTAGGCCCGCGCCTGCCCGACGGCAGCCAAAGCCTGCTGATGGTCAGCGACAACAACTTTGAGGGCGATCGCGTCACCCAGCTGCTGCTGCTGCGGTTGCAGATGTAGTGCTTTCATCACGCCAAGACAGCGGGTGGGCTAGGCCCACCTACCCAGACAATGTGCACTACCGCTCCCAGCAGCGATCGCAGAGAAGCCCATCAGCTAGCAGCGCTGCCGATCGCCCCTTTTAGAGCCGCAATACCCTGTTCAACACTGGCCCACAGGCCCATATCAGGCTCTTTGCCCGCTATTTCACGAGTGCCAACAAAGTAAAGAACGCCTTTGAGCACCTCTTGGTGGGCCCGATTTTCAAAGTTAACTTTGTTGAGCGGCTCCATGGCATCTTGAAGCGTATCGCTTAAGGATTGGCCTACTTTGTGCAGCACCAAACCCGTCATTACCTGCTGGTGCTTCAACAACTCAAGCTGAAAAAACTTGTCGTAGGAGGATAGTTCTGAACCATCCATCATTTTGGTGACGGCCTCAGCATGCTTTTGGGTGATGTCGCGGGGCTCTGCTGCGGCACCTAGTTTAGTCACAGCTTCTTGGATGTTGATGAGGTTTTCGCGATCGCTCTTTAGCATCCCCTCAAGACGCTCACGAATGGTGCTATCACTGGTGGCCGCCATTAGCTTTTGCTCGCTGTCAATCAAGACATTTTGGAAAAGCTTCAGGTCGGCAAGCTTAGTTGATAAGGTTGTCATATCCGTCATTAGAGGTATTTCCTAACTAGAAGTACGATAGTGCGTCATTACTCACAATTCTTATGATTCCGCAAGAATTTAGAGGTACCCTCCCTCTTTAGAAAGGTTCGAGTTAAAGCCATATCCACCGTTTGCATCGTCTGGGCAAACATTAATCCGTTAGGTTAGTTCCCGTCGTTCTCCGGTTCGTCTGCCCCCTGCAACTGCACTGGTGCTCGTCTGCCTCCAAACCGAAGCAGGATACAACCAACCAACCTGAACAGAGGAGTTTAAAGGACTAGTGCCGCTATGCAGAGTTCAAAATGCAAAATGCAAAGTGAAAAATCCTTAGGGTACAGGTATTTCAAGCATTCTGAACAGTAGGATCATTTCTGCCGCAGCGTACTAGATTCAGACAAAGCTGAAGTGAGCTGAAAGAAGGTAGTGGTGGGTTGCGGGAACTAGCTCGCCTCTGTTATATGCGCTTGCCTTTGCCTATCCTCCACAATTTTGCTACAACTTGCATGATGACACCCTATTCTCGTCCTATCGCTACTCCAAAGATGACAAGACTATTCACGCCGTCTTACAGGATCGGGGAGATATTAGAAGTTTTTTTAATGGGGGGTGGTTTGAGCGATACATTCACCATAAAATTTCTGAACTGCTTCAGCAGTCTCAATTACCCTATGACTGTTTAGCCAATCCAGTAGTAAAGTTTTCGAACGGGGATAGCTTTGAGCTAGACTTGCTGTTCCTAATATCAGGAGAACCTTTACTTATTGAATGCAAGACAGGAGGCGACTACAATGCGCATTTGAAGAAGTTTTCTGATCATCGGAAGCGTTTGTCAATTTCTCCTGAAAAAGCGTTTCTAGTTATGCTTGATCTTGAAGATGCTAAGACCGAGAGGCTAAGCCAGTTTTGGAAGTTTCAAGTAGTTAATCAAGATAGGTTGATTGCGCTGATTGAAAAGATGATTAATGTAGGCTAACCGGGAATATAGTCGCAGGAGATGCCAGCCGTTTATCTATAATCGCCGTCTTGCTCAGAGACTTCACCTGAATGCTCAGGTTGCAATGCCTTGCGGGTCAGGTTGGTGGTGTACCAGCCGGCGGCGATCGCCAGTACGGCCCCGCCCCCTTGCAGCGCCAGTTTTTCGGTGGTGAGCCCGTCTTGAAATAGGGCCACACCAAAGGAACCCAAATAGACGTACAGCGTAATCACCGGCAGCATACCTATCCAAGAGCAAAAGCAGTACTGCCAGAAATTTACCTTAGTGCAGCTAAAGCCATAGTTGAGCAGGTTAGACGGCACCAGGGGGGAAAGCCGGGTCAGCAGCAAAATTTTCCACCCTTTTTGGCCTACGGCATGATCTAGCCGAGCAAAGCCGGGGTTTTTGACCATCCAGCGCTGGATGCGATCGCGAGCCAAGGTGCGCCCCACCCCAAAACAGGCGATCGCCCCCAGAGTGTCGGCCACCGAAGCCACGACTATTCCCTGCGCCAGACCAAACACTGCCCCCGCCACGAGGATGAGCACGATGTTGGGTAGGCCGCCCACGGTCGCCAGCAGATACAGCCCAATAAAGGCCGGAATCGCCACGACTCCCAGCGATGTCAGCCAGCTTCCAGTGTTCACAAACCAGTCTTGCAGCGGTAGTTGACTGCTCAGCAGCGCCAAGGCTACCCCACCCCCGGCCAATAGCCAAAACCTTCGGCTCCGCAAAATTGTCAATTTCATGCCGGTAAGATCCTACGCCGACAGATACAGGCGGAGGGAATACCTAACTTTAATAGCGATCGCGCTTTTCGCCGTCTGCCCTAGGGAACGTAAAGACAGCAGCGGTGAGGTGTGCTGAGGCTGAAGTCAATTCTATGCCAGCCGCCACCACACTGGTCGCTCGGAAGATGTGTAGCCGCTGCCATCCTGCCAGGATGGGGACATTCTCCGGTTGGCAGGAACAGACATGGCCCTTGACGGCATTATTTTAGACATTGACGGCACGCTGGTGGCAAGCAACGAAATCCACGCCAAGGCATGGGTTGAGGCCTTTGATAACCACGGCTACCAGGTGGACTTTGACCAGGTGCGATCGCTGATGGGCATGGGGGGCGATCAGCTCGTGCCCCAGCTGGTGGCTGAACTCAGTGAAGCGGAAGAGCCCGGCAAGACCATCGCCAGCGAGCACAAAGAGCTGGTCTTGAACAAATATCGCCCGCAGCTCAAGCCGACCGCCGGGGCGCGATCGCTGGTGCAGAAATTGCTGGCCGATGGGCTGCACGTCGTCGTGGCCACCTCCGCCAGCGATGGCGAACTGGAGGTCATGCTCAAAGTGGCCAACGTCGAAGATTTGCTGCACGAAACGACTTCGTCCAGCGAAGCCGAAAACTCTAAGCCAGCCCCCGACATTGTGCAGGCCGCCCTAGCCAAAGCCCAGCTAGACCCCGATCGCGTAGTCATGCTGGCCGACACCCCCTACGATATTGAGGCGGCGGGCAAAGCCGGGGTAAAAGTGATTGCCGTGCGCTCCGGCGGCTTTAGCGATGAAGAGTTGGCGGGCGCGATCGCCATCTACGACGACCCCGCCGACTTGCTCCACCACTACGATCGCTCTCCCCTGGGCAAGCCCCCAACCCCCGGCAGCGAACTGTAGTCATTCTCGCTCCGAGTGGCCTAGAATCCTGACACCGAAACAGCGGTGCTCGCATCTCACTCGGCTAGCTCAGCATCGACTTTTTCGCTCAGATAGAGGTTGGTGATGTACTTCAATGTCACCGTGCCGTCGATCGCAGCCCAGGCCCGATGCCAGGCGGCGATGGTATCGAGAAACTGTAGGTGGGCTCGCCCTTGCTTAGGAATGTAGGACGAGCTGAGCGATCGCCCCACCACCTCAGGCAGCGCCAGCGTCTGGCCATAGTCAAAGCTCAAGTGTCGCACCCGCGAAAACCCAGCCTGCTGCTCAATCGCCGCCAGCGCCTGGGTATGGTCGCGGTGGTCGATAGCGCGCGTCGCCACGGCATGGATAATCTGATAGTAGGCCGCCGTGCCCGAGTCCTCTAAATCCCAGTCATGCCAGAGCAGGGCTAATCGCCCCCCTGGTAGCAAAATGCGGTCAAATTCCGCCAGCGCCAGCGGTGCATTGAACCAGTGAAACGACTGGCAGCAGGTCACAATATGAATACACGCATCCGCCAGCCTCGTCTGCTCGCCCGTGCCGGGGTGAAAGACTACCTGAGGGTGCGGTTCAGCCGCCTCGCGCATGGCGGCATTGGGTTCTACCGCAATCACCCTGGGGCCCAGGTCGCCCAGCAGCCGACTCGAAATGCCGGTGCCTGCCCCAATATCGGCCACCACGAGCAGTTGGGGATCGCCCAGGTCGGCCAAAATGGCGGCGATCGCCCCCTCAGGATAGCCAGGCCGATAGCGAGCATAGTCTTGGGCGCGGTCAGAAAACCGTCCCAACGGGTTCAGCGTATGAAGCGGTAAGACATTGGGGGCCATAGAGCGATCGCCATACTGCTATGCCGATATCCTACCCCAGCGGCGTAGCAGTCAGAACAGGCCCTGCCAGCGCACCCGCCAATCCGGTACAGTAGCCTAAACCCTCCCTACCGCGTCCATGACTACGACCAAACTCAAACCCGACTGGGCCGGCGACGACCTGCTCTCGCGCCTCGTCAACCGCGCCATTCAAACCCCGGCTCTCTACAGCCTGATGAAGCGCCAGGCCCGTCAGGTTATGATCAAAACCGCCGAGAAAAATGGTGTCCCTTGGCGGCAGACCTGCCTCGATCTCGACACCCCTGAGATGCGCCAGCGGTTGGATGAACTCACCAACCCAGCGGTGGTCTACCCTAACTATTACCAGGTGCCCTTCCACGCCTACAGCGAGGGCAACCTCTGCTGGCAAGCCGCCTTTGAGGCCGCCCCCGCCACCTACGCCATGGCCCTGCGCGTTTGGCCGACCGAAGAAATTTCCTGGCAGGAGGCCCAAATTCGCCTGCGCCAAAGCTTTCTAGACGTACTCGATCAGCATGGCCCTGCCCAGGTGGCAGACATTCTAGATGTGGGCTGTTCGGTAGGCATCTCAACCCTCAGCCTGCATCGCCACTACGCCCAAAAAAGCGACCCCAACAATCCAGTGCGCACCGTGGGGCTCGATCTGTCGCCCTACATGCTAGCGGTAGCTCAATCCCAGGATACTAACGGTGAAATTGCCCAATGGGTGCACGGGGCGGCAGAAGCTACCGGCTTTGCCGATGGGTCTTTTGATGTGGTGACGATGCAGTTTGTCGCCCACGAACTGCCCCGCACCGCTACCCAGGCGATTTTTGCCGAAGCCCTGCGGGTGCTGCGGCCCGGTGGGGCTCTGGCTATTGTTGACAACAATCCCAAATCGCCCGTGATTCAAGCCCTGCCCCCGGTGCTGTTTACGCTGATGAAAAGCACCGAACCCTGGAGCGACGACTACTACACCTTTGATTTAGAAGCCGCCCTGGTAGAGGCGGGCTTTGAGCCATCCATCACGGTGCCCAGCGACCCCCGCCACCGTACCCTGGTTGCGCGCAAGGGTGGGTGAGGGTAGGGGCACAAGGCTTGCGCCCGGCGCTAGAGGTGTAGCGTCGACAAAACAGTTGAGACAAGTGCGCCCGTAGAAATGCGGGTAGAATAGGCTCAGTGCTGGCGGGGAACACCTTGCCTCTGCATCGGGATAGCGATCGCCACTCCCGTTCGCAGACCGCCATCTGCACAGCTTTAGTCACAGCAGGGATAAACCATGGGTGAATGGCTCGATCACAGCGTTTTAGTCGATGTCGATGTACCGGTAGAAACCTCCTGGGATCTGTGGTCTGACCTGGAGCAAATGCCCCGCTGGATGAAGTGGATCGACTCCGTCAAAATCTCTGAGGCTGACCCCGAAATTTCAGAATGGAAGCTGGCCTCGCGGGGCCTAGAGTTTACCTGGCGCTCTAAAATCACCAACCTGGTTACCCACCAAATCATTCAGTGGGAGGCGATCGACGGTCTGCCCAACCGGGGGGCAATTCGCTTTTACGGCAAAGACGGCCAGTCTACCGTTAAGCTCACCGTGTCTTACTCGGTGCCCGCCGTCATTAAGTGGATGGATGGGTTGTTCCTCGGTCGATTGGTCGAAGCCACATTACAAGACGACCTCAACCGCTTCCGCGACTACGCTATGGCGACCAAACAGCCCCCCTCGGCCTAGGCGCTATGGGCCTTACGGCAGAGCAGCCCCCCAGCCCAGCCCTAGCGGCAGGCTTTCACCACAGCTGGCAGGCGCTGGTCAGCGCCCTGGGAACTCTGCCTGGCGATCAACGCCTGCCCTATGCCACCCTGCTGCTCACCCGTCTGATCGCCGTGGCGGCGCTGCAACAGCGGGGCTACCTGAGCGGTGACGAGTGGTATCTGCACAACCAGTTTGGCCAAAGTCAGCAGCGCGAGCTGGATGGATTCTTCTCGCAGGTGCTGCAACCGCTCTGCCAGCAGGGCTTCACCCTACCCACCGAGGAACGCCCCCCGGCTTTGCGCCAGCGGTTTGGACCGCTGCCCTTTTTGCCCACGGGGCCATTTCGCTTCACTGAGCTAGACCAGCGCTGGGGCCATATTCCCCTACCCGATGCTGCCTTTGAGCCCGCCCTCAACTGGCTGGCCGACCTGGCGGCGGCGGCTCCTATGGGGCTAGATGCGGGTCTGGGCATGCTGCTAGAGCAGGCGGTCAATGGTCACGATGGAGCCGACCTGGCAACGCCAGCACCGCTGCTGGGGGCACTGTGCGATCGCACCATCCACGCCACCCTGCTCGATCGCGCCGAGGCGCTGATCGGGCGTCGCCACCGCTCCACCGAACAGCTTTTAAAGGAACTCTCCCCCGCCGAGGCCGGAGCGCTGTTGAGCGAACTGGGCCAGCTCACCCTGCTCGACCCCGCCTGTGGTTCAGGCCGTTTTCTCGTAGCGGCGCTGAATCATCTGATGGAACTGGCTCAGGATTTGCGGGCGATCGCCACCCAAACTTCCACCAAAACTGTCCCCACCTGGGCAAAATCGTCCGCCAACAACCCCACTTTAGGCATCTACCAACACCTGGCGACCCACGCCCTCTACGGCCTCGACCTATGGCCCCCGGCGGTGGAGCTAGCCCGGCTGCGGCTGTGGCTGGCGGGAGTGCAGCACACAACCCAGCCCACGGAACTCACCATCCTGCCTGACCTGACGCTGACTATCCTTCAGGGCAATGCTTTGGTCGGTCTAGTGCGCGTTGACGACGAACGATTTGACCAGGTGCAGCCCAGGCGTGGGGCCAAAGCTTCAGAACCGGCTATCCCGCTCCAGGGGAATCTGCTTCAGCCCTTGATCGCTGACAGCTACCAGTCAGTGCTGGCCGAGCGTCAGGTGCGGCTAGAGCACTACCGCAGTCAGACCCAGCTGTTGGCCGAAGTGGGCAGCGTGCCCGCCTACGCCCAGGCCGACTTTTTGCGCGATCGCCTCGACGAACTCAACGCCATTGCCCAAAGCAAACTCACCCACCTGCTGTGGAGCGAGGGCAGCCAGCAGCTGGGCCTGCGGGTGCCCGATCCGGCGGGCGATCGCCCCACGCGCCCCCTCAGCCAGGCCGATATCGATGCGGCCCAGCCTTTTCACTGGGGGTTTTATTTTCACCAGCGGCTGCGCGACCAAGGCGGCTTCGATATTGTGCTCAGCCACTTTCCGCGCGGGGCGATCGAGGCGACCCAAACCGGCTTTGTGGAGCGCTATGCCAGCCTGTTTGAGCAAAAAAACGTGGCCCCTTCGACCTTTCGGCACAACCGCCAGCCGGTGCTCACCATTGACCCCGATCTCACCCAGGCCTGGGCCGAGTATCGGGGCCAGTTCACCTGGCTGAGCAACTACCTGCGCCGCTCTGACCAATATCCCCACAGCAGCTCGGGACCGGAGGGCCAAAGCCCAGGACGGCTCTTTTGGTCGCGGTTATTTCTAGAACGCAGCCTGCAACTCTTGCGGCCTGGCGGTCGCTGCGGGGTGTTGCTCGATCCCTTTTGGGCACAGAGTAACAGTGCTCCTCTGCGCCACTGGCTACAACGCTATACCGACCTGGCCACCGTGCTCGACCTGTCAAACCACCAAAAGCTCTGGCCCGATGCGCCTTCTCGGACAACGCTTTGTGCCCTATGGCTGCGACACCAGGGACCAACCCAGGGCAGCCCCTACGCCGCCTATGCCAAGCCCGATAACGCCCTAGACTCAGCAGCCCTCGGGGGCGTGCTGCAACGCCTCGTCCACCCGGCGGAATAGGGCGGGCAAGTCGGCAGAGTTGTCGATCACCACATCCGCTAAAGCCACCTTTTCAGCCAAGGGCATCTGGCTTTGAATGCGGGCAGTGGCCTGCTCAGCTGTCAAACCGTTGCGCTCCATCAGACGCTGACGCTGGCGCTCCAGGGGACAGGTCACTACCCAAATTTCACTCACCTGATCAGTCAGGTTGGCCTCAAACAAAAGCGGAATGACGTGCACCACGACGGGGGCCTCGGCCAATTCGGCCATGGCCGCCGCAAAGCACTGACGCACCACGGGGTGAATCTGCTGCTCTAGCCAGGCTTTTTCGGCGGGCTGGTTAAAGATAATTTCCCCCAGCTTGCCCCGGTTCAGAGTGCCATCGGGGTGAAGCAGGGATTTTCCGTAGCGGGCCGCGATCGCCCCCAACACCGCCGACCCCAACTCCACGGCCTGGCGAGCGTAGATGTCGGCGTCCAGCACGGGCAGGTGGTGTACTCGCGCTAGGTAATCCGACACGGTCGATTTGCCGGTGGCAATGCCCCCGGTTAGCCCGACAATGCGCTGGCCCATGCGGCGATCGCCTCCGTCAGTCCATCCAGCGTGTATTCCGCTGGCTCAATATCGACTCGGCCCAGAATTTCGCGGCAGCTGTTGGAGGTTTTGGGGCCAATGGAGGCGATCGCCACCCCCTTGAGCAGCTCACGCCAGCCCGCGCCCAAGCCCTGCTCCAAAAGCTGAGCTGTGTGCACCACGGTTTTAGAGCTGGCGAACGTGATCACATCCACCCGACCCTGATTCAGCGCCGCCACGGCATCGGGGTCGGGAGATGCTGGACAGCCCGACTCGTAGGCCGCCACCTCCACCACCTCGGCCCCGGCAGCGGTAAACTCCTGCACCAGCACCTCCCGACCGCCGCTCTCCACCCGAGGGAACAGCAGTCGCTGCCCCGACACCGCCTCAGGAAAGTGAGCAATTAGGGAATCGGCCACAAAGTCGGGCGGGATAAAGTCGGGCACCAGCCCCCGTTTTCTCAGCACCGCCGCCGTTTTGCGTCCCACTACGGCGATTTTGAGCCCACTCAGGGCACGCAGATCCTTCCCCTGCTCCAGCAGCCGATCGACAAAGAAATTTACCGCATTGGCCGAGGAGAGAATTAGCCAGTGGAAGGTCGGCAGGGATGCGATCGCCCCATCCAACCCCGCCCAGCTCGACGGCGATCGCATTTCCAAAGCCGGTAGGTCAACCACCGTGGCCCCCTGAGCCGTGAGCAGGTCGGCGAAGGCGCTGGATTGCTCGGCGGCGCGGGTGATGAGAATGGTCTTGGAAGAAAGTGGGCAAGTGGGTGAGTGGATGGGTGGGTGAGTGAGTGATAGCCCGGTAGCTTCTAAATTTTGAATTTTGAATTTTGTAAGTCCTTTGGACTGGCTATGCCTACGCGTAGCGTCTCCGGAGGAGAAATTTTGAATTGGCTCGGATGCAGCCAAATATCGCCGCAGTCGTACAACTTCCCCAAACACAATCACGCAGGGAGAGAGCGTTTCACCTCGCGTCACCTGGCGAATGGTGAGCAGAGTGCCCTCCCACACCTGCTGCTGGGCATGCCCACCCCAGCGAATGATCGCCACGGGCATGTCACCCCGGCAGCCGTTTTGGCGCAGGCGGTGGACGATTTCTTCGAGGTGGCGGCTGCCCATGAGCAGCACCAGGGTATGCAGGCGGGCTAGGGTGGGCCAGTCGAGCAGATCAGGGTCGTGGGCGGTAAAGACGCCAAAGCCGTGGCTCCACACCGGGTCGGTGAGGGGAATGCCCGCCAGCAGCGGGGCCGCCAGGGCAGACGAAACGCCGGGGACAATTTCCACTGGACAGCCCGCTTCGTGCAGCGCCTGCACTTCGGCGGCGGTGCGGCCAAAGATAAAGGGGTCGCCACTTTTGAGGCGTACCACCTGACGCCCCTCTAAGGAAAGCTTGACCAACAGTTGATTGATGTTGGCCTGGGCGGCGCTGGGCTGGCCGCCGCGCTTACCCATGTCGATGCGATCGCATCCCCTCGGCAACAACCCCAACAGCTCCTCATCTACCAGCGCGTCGTAGACCAGGCACTCGGCCTGCTGTAACAGGCAGTAGCCCCGCAGGGTTAGGTAGTCGAGGCTCCCCGGCCCGGCCCCCACGATATAGACAGTCCCTAGTTCAGTCATAGTAAAAAGCTACACCGTCATGGGCACTGGTCTGCTAATCGGTGATGAATAGCTGAAAGCCTTGCATGACAAGCATTTTCGAGATTTTGGGCCAATTGTCTATAACCCTTGCCGTATAAAGGTTATAGCGATTCATCTCCTCTTAAGAGACCAGTGCCAGTATAGGCCAGCAGTAGCAGCGAGATAGCGGGAAACAGCAGGGCTGGGGTAGTGAGTTCCATAGCAAAAAAAGAGAGGACATCGCGATCGCCATCCCCTCTCTATTAAGCCAGATAGATTAAATCTGAAGGCGTCCAGCGGCTTGCCTTGAATCAATTGAAGTTATCAGGTTGGCAAGTTAGACCTGACAACCTGACAACTTGTCTACCCTAGACGGTAGCCGCTACTTCGCGATCGGCGGCGATCAGACGCTCGTAGGTGGCGCGCATTTTTAGCCCCACCAGCACCTGGAACAGGCCGCTGCCGTTGGTCGAACCGGGGTACTCGCGGTGCTTGAGCAGCAGCTCGGTCATTTCGCCGTAGTACTTGGTAGAGGTGTTGCTGAGGTGACTCTCAATGTAGATCATCTCTTCGAGGCGATCGAACTGACCATCCACCTCTAGCACCGACACTTCGTGCCCGTAGTAGGCGTCGGGGCCGTAGTGCATGCGAATGCCGGGGTAAGAGCAGGTGAGCTTGCGCCCGCAGGGAATCCAATCGATGGTGGAGCCTTCGTCAAACAGGTAGACGGGGTCGAAACCTTCGATGCCTTCGCGCTGCATGAGACGTACCCGCAGCACCTTCTTCTCTTCGTCGTTGGGGATGAGCTGGGTGGGCAGAATTTGAATCACCACATCGGCATACTGCTTTTGGATGTCGATGTAGGCTTCAAAGTCAGGGCGACGGGCATTGATAGAGGCCAGTACGTCTTCGTAGGTGTGACCACGCTCGGCCATATCGCGCTGAATCTTCCAGGCGATTTTGACTTCGTCGCTGATATCGAGGTAAACGCTGAAGTCGATTAGGTCGCGCACGCGCTCGTCGTAGAGGGGGTGCAGACCTTCGATGACGAGAATGCGGTTGGGGTCAACCCGCTCGGGGGGGTCGAGTTCGCCAGTTTCGTGGTTGTAGATCGGCTTGTCGATGCTCTTGCCTTCTTTGAGAGCCTTGATCTGTTCGTACATCAGATCAAAGTTGTTGGCTTTGGGGTCGAGGGCGGTCACCCCGGCGGCTTTGCGCTGCTTGCGATCGAGGCTGTGGTAGTCATCTAGGCAAATGACGGTCATGAGTTCAGCGCCGAACAGATCGCTCAGTCGCCGTAGAAATGTCGATTTGCCGCACCCAGAATCGCCAGCGACACCGATTAAAACTACCTTACCTGGCTTGCTGATCATAAGTTCCCTCTAAAACAATCGTATATATACAGAACCCAGCGCTGCTGCGCAGCAGAAGAAAGCCATTCCTAGATGTGAATCTGGTTTAGCCGTTGCCCAACACCCCAGAACCACTGCCCAAGGGAGTGAATGCCTTGCGAACGTCGCGCCAGTGAAGCCCAGATATCCTGACGTAGAGGGAGTAGCGAAATCTTCCCTGACATCAGAACACCGCACCTGCGGGGCTGAGGGTGAACCGCAACCCAAGCGCTGACTGTTGTATAACCCTCCGGGCAGCTAAACCGCCGTAGGCACTAAACTGGCTTGGAGGATAAGTATTTCTACCGCAATTAGTCTCATCCTATCAGAAGCTAGTATCCTTCACAACAGTTTTTGGCGGGGGATCAGCGCAGGAATAGCCCCAGGATATTTTTGGTCGAACGGAGATTTTAGATTAACTTAACGCCCGCTGCTGCAAAGAACACAGTCTTTCCCTCAGGATGTAACTAGAGTGCAAACATTCACTGGGGCATAGGCTGGGTATGGAGCTAGTTGCGTCGTGCTCTATCTCTTAGCTCGCGGCTTTACACCGTCTTACAGTGATACCCTAAGCTAAACGTATTTCTAGTGCCGCCACTTCTAGATTGGCCCCCAGGGTCGTCTGAGTCGCATCATTAGAACAGAAGCGGCGGGTGATGGCGGTGTGCCTCCGTCGCACTTAGTTGGGTCTAGAGAGTCACTGAATTTTAGATATGTACAATCCAAGTGTGAGCGGCGGCAACGCCAGTACTGTGGCCGGAAGCCGTTTGTTTTTATACGAAGTGCAGGGTTTGCGCCAAAACGCGGAAACTGATCAGATGAACAACCCCATTCGCAAGAGTGGCAGTGTATTCATCACGGTGCCCTACGCCCGTATGAATCAAGAGATGCAGCGGATTGCCCGCATGGGCGGCAAAATCGTCAGCATTCGACCCATTGAAGAGGTGGGTACCCCTAGTAATGCTGAGCCTACACCCATTACGGCTCCCGTGGTTGCGCCTGCCGAAGCTGTTGCCCCAGCCAAGACCGCGCCCACCCAAACCAACAATAAGCCCATGACTCAAGCCGCGCCCAAGCCCGGTGCCAGCGTGCCCGTCAACCTCTATAAGCCCAACAGCCCCTACGTCGGCAAGGTTTTGTCGAACGAACCGTTGGTTCAAGAGGGTGGTTCAGGGATTGTGCAGCACATCAAGTTTGACCTGTCCGGCGGGAATCTTCACTACGTGGAGGGCCAGAGCATTGGCATTATTCCCGACGGCACCGATGACAAAGGCAAGCCCCACAAACTGCGCTTGTATTCCATCGCCTCGACTCGCCATGGTGATGACATGGACGACAAAACCGTGTCGCTCTGCGTGCGCCAGCTAGAGTACAAGCACCCCGAGTCGGGGGAGATGGTCTACGGCACCTGTTCAACCTTCCTGTGCCACATTGAGCCCGGTGCCGATGTGAAAATTACCGGGCCTGTGGGTAAGGAAATGCTGCTGCCCGATGACCCTGACGCAACTGTTATCATGCTGGCTACCGGGACGGGTATTGCTCCCTTCCGCGCCTACCTGTGGCGCATGTTCAAGGAAGCCGAGCGTCAGAAGAACCCCGATTACCAATTCAAGGGCTTGGCCTGGCTGATCTTTGGTGTGCCCTTTACTCCAAACATCCTCTACAGAGAGGAACTGGAGCAAATGGAGAAGGAGTACCCTGAGAACTTCAAGCTCACCTACGCCATCAGCCGCGAGCAGCAAAATGCTGAGGGCGGTCGCATGTACATTCAGCACCGGGTGGCTGAGCATGCCGATGTGCTGTGGGATCTGATGCAGAAGCCCAACACCCACACCTACATGTGCGGTCTGAAGGGTATGGAAGACGGCATCGATGAAGGCATGACCGTTGCGGCGACCAAGCACGGCGTTGACTGGGTCGAGTTCCGCAAGCAGATGAAGAAAGAGCACCGCTGGCATGTAGAGACCTACTAGGTCAGGGGCAAGCAAAAAAAAGAAGGGCCGAATCGGCCCTTCTTTTTTTTGCTTGCTGCAATCCCTTTACAATTGGGCATAGCGATCGCAGTTAAGGAAGTCAGACCATTGGTTATGCGTGTCGGTTTGCTGGGGTTGGGGACAGTGGGGTCGGGAACGGCCAAAATTTTGCTGGATCCGGCCCATCGCCACCCGCTGGTGGGACAGATTGAGCTGGCTCGGGTGGGGGTGCGGAGTTTAGATAAGCCGCGCTCGGTGGAGATCGGGGGCGATCGCCTCACCACTGACCTGGAGAGCATTGTCAGCGACCCCGTCATTGATGTAGTGGTAGAGGTGATGGGGGGGCTGGAACCGGCGCGATCGCTCATTCTCAAAGCCATTGCCCAGGGCAAGCATGTGGTAACCGCTAACAAGGCGGTGATTGCCCGCTACGGTGACGAAATTTTTACCGCCGCCAATGAGGCGGGAGTTTACGTGCTGCTGGAGGCGGCGGTAGCCGGGGGCATTCCTGTCATTCAGCCGCTGAAGCAGGCGCTGGGGGTGAACCGCATCCGGGCGGTGACGGGGATTATCAACGGCACCACCAACTACATTCTCACCCGCATGCAGCGGGAGGGGGGTGACTTCGAGTCGATTTTGGCGGATGCCCAGCGGCTAGGCTACGCCGAGGCTGACCCCAGCGCCGATGTGGACGGCCTGGATGCGGCAGACAAGATTGCGATTTTGGCGTCGCTGGCCTTTGGGGGCCGCATTAAGCTATCGGAGGTCTACAGCGAGGGCATTCGTCACGTCACCGCTGCTGATATTGCCTACGCCGATCGCCTCGGGTTTGTGATTAAGCTGCTGGCGATCGCCCGCCGCGACGGTGAGTTTGACGAGACCTCTGACCAAGCACTGGATCAATTACAACTGCGGGTTCATCCCACCCTGGTGCCCGTCAGTCATCCCCTGGCCTCGGTGAACGATGTCTACAACGCGATTTTGATTGAGGGTGACCCGATTGGCCAGGTGATGTTTTTTGGGCCGGGGGCGGGGGAAGGGCCGACGGCCAGTGCGGTGGTGTCTGACCTGCTGAATCTGGCAGCGAACCTGCGGGCGGGCACTACGCCTCAGGCTACCAATCCACTGCTGGCCTGTAGTCATCAGCACTACTGCAAGGTCAGCCCGATGGCCGACATCGTCAGCCGCTTTTATGTACGCCTACTGGCGGAAGACGCACCGGGGGTGATTGGCAAGCTGGGCACCTGTTTTGGCCGCCACCAGGTGAGTCTGGAGTCGATTGTTCAGATTGGTCAGCATGAGACGCGGGCAGAGATTGTGATCGTTAGTCATGAAGTGACGGAGGCGAATTTTCAGACGGCGCTGGATGAGCTGCGGGATTACCCGGAGATCCACAGCGTGGCCAGCGTGCTGCGAGTCCTGTAGTGCTGTAGGGTGGGCACTGCCCACCAGCCAAAGTTCACAGCGGCGCTTGCTTTAAATCGGGCCAAATCCAAACCTGACAGACCCCTAGGATCAGGGCAAACGCATACTCACCCTACGCTAGCCAGGACTTTGGTGAGATACGTATTATCCCAGCCAGCTTTAAGGCGTTTCGCCTTTTTGCCAACCTTGGCTGAGGACTCCTGAGAGAGGAGGTTGA
>NZ_JAYGIH010000085.1:0-32615 GCF_034932455.1 Leptolyngbya sp. CCNP1308
GAAGCTAGAGAATCACATCGGGGCAATCTGGATGTTCATCCATGACTACAATCGCCGAGTCAGAGAGAAGCTGTCAGAAAGGGAAGCCCCTTTACTTTCCTCTGTCCTTTACTAAAATGCACTACCCGATTCCGACCATTGCTGCTAAGATATTGCCCACAAACGTGCGTTTACCTTCTAGTAAATAGCGCACGCGCTCTGGTTCTAAGAAGCTTTGAAAGGTGCCAACTATAAAGCTGATAACGATCAGCAGTGTCAAGACCTTTGGTACGTCATAAAGAAAGAAGTGTAAGCTTGACCCCAAATGTGACGAGACCGACAAGCCAAAGAGTTGTGTAACAATTTGGGTTGCCAACCAATCAAAAGGATAAAACGGATCAAACATGGCCATACCTCTTTACCGCTGCAGTAGAGGCTGAATCTGCTCTGTACTAATGACTTGACCCTTGCTAACGATTTTGCCGTTGATAGCTATTGCAGGTGTAGATATTACTCCACGCATAGCAATTTCCATTGGGTCAGTAATATGCGAGACCTCTGCGGCAAGGTTAAGATTGTTCACGGCTTCCTTGGCATTTGCCTCTAGCCTTTTGCATTTTTTACAGCCTGAACCCAAGATTTCAATTTTGATTGTGTCCATAGTGAGGCCCTTCCCTCGATTCTTCAAGTGACTTGGAGATTATCTGAGCTCGGCGACGAGGTATATCACCCGTCCGAAAATCGCTGCCAGAGATGATTTGGTGCGTCTATTTGCTCAATATTTTCCTGACGTAGGAGGTGCAACATACTGCCACGAATTAGCATTCCCAGTCGTAGCCGCTCCTGTAGAAAGGAAGATCGGTGGGCAATAGAGTCCCTAGTAATAACGTTCTGTCTACCTCCAGCATCGTTGTGGGGCGATACATAACAATACACATGGTCAATTAGCTTTTGCCTTAACTCAGGCATTGAAAACACTGCTTGATAGGGATGCTCAGGGTAATGATTTAAGACATCCTCGATTTCTTGCATGACGACTATCGATGTGAGGTTAATCAAGCTGTGATCCACGTTTACCTCTTCCCTCAGAGTATTCGAAACCAAAAACGGTCACACCATCAACCCTCCGTAGGTCTGAAAACCCTTTTCTATCTAGCATTATGGCGGCCTGATGTTGTAGTTCAGGTTGGATTCGTTGCTTGAAACCTGGCCACTGTAACGGTATTGCTTGCCCGTTATATAACGGTGCCAAATAGAGCGCCAACCACCGCTGTGAGAGCACCTGTACCCACAGGATGTCCGTCAAAAGCCTAGACAGACTGCTAGATCCGGCGCGCCTCGCTAGGTATATTCTGGAGTCGATCACAGGGAATTCTATCTGACAAAATTGCCCCTGCAATCGCGCCCGTGTGAATCTCCAAGGTATCTTGGAGACTCGCCTCAAAACAGATTGCTCCTCGCGGTACAATCGTGCGTTCAAAGAAGAAATGGGGCTGGTTGACCACACGGACAATTTGAAACTGCTCGGTGGGATTGCTGTAGCGACAGCGAACTTTGAAGATAGCGCCTAGCGACATCGTGATATTTCCTTTGGGCGATCCGATATGGGTTCCAAGCCCAGGCGATTGAGGAGTGAGGGGCAGGTGAAGAGCGTAAGGCTAGAACCTAGATCCACCCGAATCCTTGTTGCCCTCGTGGCGTTAATCATCGTTTCGCCCACTTAGGCAGAACAACCTGTCTCCTCAGTCAGGTGTAATCCATGCAGTGTGAGTAGGGGCTACTCCTAAGCACTGGAGCATTAGGGAATGAACACTCCACCATAATCTTGAGGTTGAGCATCAGCGAGTGATGACTATCGTCATCGCGTTCTGCGATTCGGGCTACCGAACGTTTGAGGACTTTTACAAGCAAAAATTCCTGGCAGGCAGGCAGGCAGGAATTTTTGCTAATTTGGTGAGCTACGGACGGTTTGTCGAGCTCATGCCGTTGAGCGTTATGGCCTTAGTAAGCTTTCTGAGCACGCGCTGTTTGGACGGGGTTACCTTCCAAATAGAGCCTTGCCGGGCTCTCAGCTTTGGCTGCTGTTCCGGCTTGATAATTTTGAAGCAAATTGTCCGTATTAAGCATCGTATCGTGCCTTGCATAGACTACTCACCTTCATCCTGGCACGTCTTTTTAGTTAGTGTCTGCTCAAATTTAGATCTCATCCTTTTGATTGATTAAAATCTCACGTTTTATATCGTAATTCATCAACTCATTCTAGAAATCAAACACAGCTTTGACATAATCACAGAGATATTGATTGTCGAGGTTAGTTGCGATAAAGTTTAGCGAACCTAGTGCAATCGAATAGGAGTCGATTAAAGAGAAGATGGCAACGCAATATAAAGTAATCAGCGATTGGTTATGTTTGACGACTAGACAAAAAGCCAGAAAAATTGAGAGTCACCTTAATCGTCTCTCGGCAGAAGGATGGGAGTTTGTCACCCTTGATACCGTGATGTTTTTTGGGAATGATGTTGGATTTTACCTAGTCCTCAAGAGATCATTCTCAGAAAATCCTAATCAACAGGGTTAAGAGTATAGCTTGTGAAATATAAGATTGTATTGCTAGGATTATCGCTCTTCCTATACGGCGTAGCCCTCGCATTACCTTGTCTTTTGTTTAATGTGGTTCCCATAGACTCTGTTGGTGGTAGCCCCTCTGACCCTAATGACGTTTATGCTATGAAAGGGATTGCACTGACTTTCTTTGGCATTATTGGATTGCTTTTTCTGCAAATTCCAGCAATAGGTTGGCTTGCTAATCCAATCTATTGGTTGTGCTGTATCACTTTTATGATGAACCGTTATCGGTTCTCGGTCATAGCTGGGATAGCTGCCATTCTCACTGGTTTTGGCGGAACATTTTCAGCATTTTGGTTCAACTTGCCCGCTGATAGTGGTGGCGTTTCTGAACTTGCCCTAAACTAATTGCTATTGGGGTTCTGGTTATGGCTAGCCGCGCCTGGTTTAATAGCCTTAGCTTCTATCATCGGTCTATTGAAACAGCCAGCCCGATTAAGCATTAGAAGCGATTGAGAGGGGAGCGATAAATAAGAGCTATGAAAACTAAACAGCTTTCCCTCGATGCCCTGTGGGAGTTAGCCATATCTCAAGAGCGCGTATTCAGTCCAGATGACTTTGTTCATCTGCCCGATGCAGCTAGACGGTATCTGGAACATGCGATGGCAGAGCCTCTCCTGCGGAGAATCGCCCCTGGAACAGCGATCGCCTCAGCAGTGCGCCTAAAAATGCATGGCGAAATCAAATTAAAGAATTGGATTCCCTTCACCGCAGAGCAAGTCGTCTGCTGGGATCACGGCTTTATTTGGAGTGCCACCGCCTGGATGAACCGCTTACCGATCGTGGGATCAGATCGGATCATTGATGGCGTCGGGGCAATGCAGTGGAAGCTACTGGGGCTATTCCCGGTGATGACCGGAACTGGTGTTGATATTACCCGATCAGCGGCGGGGCGCTTCCACACCGAGTTAATACTATTGCCATCGGCGCTTTATCGGGGTGATGTGACCTGGAGTAGCACAGAGGCATCGCATCTCCATGCCAGTTTTATGGCCCAAGGTGAACAGGCAGAACTCGACTTAACTATTGATCAAACAGGTCGACTCAAAGCTGTGAAGATGCCGCGCTGGGGCAATCCAGAGGGTGGTGAACACCACTATGTGGATTTTGGGGCGATCATAGAAGAAGAAGGCACATTCTGCGGCTACACAATTCCAACCCGTCTGCGAGTCGGGTGGTATTTCGGCACTGAGCGATTTGAGTCAGAAGGCGAGTTCTTCCGAGCCACTATTGATGAGGCCATCTATCGGTAATCGTTAGTAGTTTTAGAAAGCAAGATCGGAGGAAATCGATGCTGATTAAAAAGATGCAATACCGAGGCCTAAAGTGACGATCCTCATTCTGGCTCAGATTCTGTTTCCTCTTATCTTGATTGGGTGGTTGGCTTTTATACCGCCCCGCAATCTGCTGGGTATTGGAATTCAGTCTCTGATGACCGCGATCGCCCTGGTTATGATCGCCCGTATGGGTATCTGGGTCTTCCCACCCTGGTGGACGCCCTATCTCTATGGGGTGCTATTTATGCTGGCGTTAGGGCTAGGCTTCCCAAGGCATCAGCCGAAGCACCGCATGCCATTAAGCTGGCCGGGGTGGTTAATGATTGTGGGCTTCGTGGCCTTTGGCGTGTATGCAGGCAATGAGGCAGCGCACAGTTGGACGGGGCAGTTTCCTGCAGCTGCAACCGCTGTCGATCTCACCTTTCCGCTGCGAGGTGACAATTTTCTGATCGTCAATGGCGGTAGCGATATTCGCATCAACGCTCATCTGAAAACCTTAGACGAGTCAGTACCGCGTTTTCGAGCCTATCGGGGCCAAAGTTACGGCACCGATATCATTCAGGTTAATCGGTGGGGGTTGCGATCGCGCGGCATCGTTCCTAAGCAGCCTGCGGCGTACTTTATCTACGGCGCGCCAGTGTTTGCTCCCTGTGCAGGTCAGGTGGTGCAAGCGATCGATGGCTTCCCAGATATGACTATTCCAGAGATTGACCTAGTCAACCGGGCTGGAAACCATGTGATTCTGCGCTGCGGCGCGTCCGATGTCATCCTGGCCCATTTTCGTCCCCAGAGTCTGTTGGTGCAATCGGGCATGACCGTTGCCGTCGGGGACGCCATTGCCGAGGTTGGCAATTCTGGGGCCAGCGGCGAACCCCACCTTCATATTCATGCCCAGCGACCGGGCTCTTTAGCCATGCCCTTGTCGGGCGACCCATTGCCGGTGCGTTTCAATGGCCGCTTTCTAATTCGCAGTGATCGTATGACCACGCCCCCCTCCAGAGACTGAACCATGACTCATGCACAATCCGCGCAATTGAAGGAACTAGTGCGCTATGGCATCCTTGCCCCCTCCAGCCACAACACTCAATGTTGGCCGTTTCATCTGGAGGAGCAGGCGATCTCCATTCTGCCGGATCTATCGCGGCGGTGTCCGGTGGTCGATCCTGATGGCCACCATCTGTATGTATCGCTAGGATGCGCCGCCGAGAACATCCTTCAGGCCGCCAAAGCCCAAGGGCTGTCTGGGCAAGTGACCTTTGATGACATGAGCAACGGGGCTGTGCGCATTTCATTTACTCCTTGCGAGGTCGAGGCAACCCCGTTGTTTGAGGCGATCGCCCAGCGGCAGTGCAGCCGCACAGAGTACGACGGCCAACCTCTGACCCCAGAGGAGTTAGCACTGCTGACGGCGGCGGGGACGGGAGCAGGCGTGCGGGTGGTGATGCTGACTCAGCCAGATCTGATGAAAACGGTGCTGGACTACGTGGTGAAGGGCAATACAGCCCAGATCAACAACCCCGCCTTTGTAAAAGAACTCAAATCATGGATTCGCTTCAACAATAGCGAGGCTGAGCAAAAGGGGGATGGCTTGTCTGTTAGCACCTCTGGCAATCCCTCCCTCCCCCGCTGGCTGGGGAACCTGATCTTTCCGCTGATCTTTAAAGCCCAGCCAGAAAATGAGAAATACGCCCGCCAAATTCGCAGTTCGGCGGGCATTGCCGTGTTTGTCTCCGAGCATGACGACAGGGCTCACTGGATAGAAGTAGGCCGCTGCTACGAACGCTTTGCCCTCCAATCAACGGCTCTGGGTATTCGTAACGCCCTGTTGAACCAGCCCGTGGAGGAAGCCGGTTTACGGCCTAATTTTGCGAAAGTTTTGGGGCTAGAAACTGGCAGACCCGACCTAGTGGTGCGGTTTGGCCGGGGGCCAAAGATGCCTGGGTCGCTCAGGCGATCGCCTGAGGCTGTGCTGGTTTGAGCGTATTCCATCCCGTTACTTGGGCTCTATATCTTGGCGCTTGTTGCATTTCTCTTTTTATTGGTTGGCCCTGCGATCGCCGCAATCGCATTTTTCCGACGGCTTTCGATCCGTTGGCACTTGTTTTTGTTGAGCCTTTGCGTCGTCTATGGAATTTCTCCGTTTCTCCTGACTTGGGGCGCACTCGGTTTGGCTAAACGCTTCGGTTGCTCGGCAGAGGCTGTCCGCTTTAGCTGTCCTTCCCCAGTTTGGCTGGGAGACGTTATTTCTGGGCTAGCAATGGCGCACTGGCTGTCAATTTTGGCCTTTCCATCGGCGATTTTAGGCGCGATCGGGCTGCTTATTTCTGGGATTTTACAGTATAAGCGCTCCCGAACCACAGGCGGCACTTCAGGAGAAACCCCCGCTGTTTTTTACCGGAGTCGCCGCCAAAAAATAATTGCAGGCGTCTGTTCAGCCCTCGCTCAGCGTTGGCATCAGTCCCTTGCAGTGATCCGGATTGTCACGGTTGTTTTAGCGATCGTCATCCCTGGATTTATTTTTCTGTACTTGTGGTGTTGGTTGGCATTTCCAATCGAGCCGCGATCGCAACAGCAACAATCCTATGTCCAAAGAGGGTAGTTAAAAATGAGGAAATACCCCGTTGCTTGGTTCTATATCTTGGCTTTTGGGATCTCATGGGTTGGCCTGATTCCAGGAGTCCTCGGTTCGCGGGGGATTACCCCATTTGATAGTCCCTTAATCCAGTTGATTGGCATCCTATTTTCCGTTGGCCCTGCCCTGGCGGCTGTGATTGTGTTCCAGATGATGCGGGGTAAAACAGGTGTTCAGAATCTACTCAAGGGTTTGCTTAAATGGCGGGTTGGTCTAGTTTGGTATCTCGTCGCGGTGCTGGGGCCTATTGCTATTTTGGTTGCGGGACAAGTCCTGACAAAATTAATGGACTTGACCGGAGCATCCGCAGCAGTTCCCAGTCATCCATTTCTCTTTGTTACTGCCGTTTTAACGGTGATTCTCTCCAACACGAGTGAAGAAATTGGGTGGCGGGGGTTTGCGCTCCCACATTTGCAGAAACGACATAATGCCCTGTCCGCCACCCTGATTGTGGGACTTTTGTGGAGTTTATGGCACTTGCCGCTGGTCTTTTTGACGGGCAACCCGATGGCTCAGTCACCTTTAGTTTGGTTTATTAGCATTGTTGCAAGTTCTTTTGTTTACACCTGGCTTTACAACAGCACCCAAGGCAGCCTTTTGCTAGTGGCACTTTTCCATAGTGCGCTGAACATCTTTGGAGCATTGATACCTGGGGTATCGCCTATCGCCTATGCTCTCGTGAATTGTGTGGTGGCGATCATCCTGATTTTAGTGTTTGGGAAAGCAAATCTCTCGCACCGAAAATGGGTTTATGTGGACTAATCATGGATCTAATGACACATCACAGTAAAGCTGGCTTTTATTCGCGCCTGTTGGCATTCTTTGCCTTGGCGTTTGCTTGGTCATGGGCCTTCTGGCTGCTGGCTTCGGTTGTCAAACCTGGGTTGCCCACCGTCGGGATAATGCTGTTCATCGCGGGGAGTTTTGGCCCCAGTATCGCGGCGATCGCAGTGGTGAGGTACTCCGGTGGACAGGACGGGCTGAATTGTTGGCTCAGGCGATCGCTGCAATGGCGGGTTGGTTGGCGTTGGCTGGCGCTCTCGTTTTTCTTGCCTTTGGCGGTTATGGGACTGGCCGCCGCTGGGCACATCGCCTTAGCTGTCTCATCTATTGTTGTCACAGTGGGCCCCGTCCCCCGCATCCGGGCATGTGCTCCTAGCCGTGATGAACTTTGGGGTGCTGCTGCTGTTTGGCGGTCCGCTGGGTGAGGAATTTGGCTGGCGGGGCTATGCATTGCCTGTTTTGCAAGAGCGCTACAGCTGGCGCGTGGCTAGCCTTATTTTGGGCATAGTGTGGGGCGCGTGGCACTTGCCACTGTTTTATATGGCCGACACGGCGCAAAGTCACATTCCAGTTGGGCTATTTATGGTGAGCACGGTGGCTCTGTCGGTGCTATTTGCATGGCTATTCAACCATACCGGAGGAAGTGTGCTGCCCGCTCTCGTGCTGCATACTGCGGTCAACGCTGGGGGGTGGGTCATACCAGTCATGGTGATGCCAGATGGGAGTAATCTAAGGCCCTATGGGCTAGCAGTGGGGCTGCTTGTGGCGATCGCCCTCGGTCTATTGTGCGATGAGGAACCCCGCCTGCCCATGCAATTGCCGCAGTCAAAGTCGGGTTCAGTATGATGTGAACTCGATTTTGTGTTTGAGAAGGAGATTTTGTAAGGACGATCACCCGTAATTTCAGTCTAACAATCTGCTTGCACACCGACCGACTCTGTCAACACAGGCACGATATTGCGCCACTCATACCAGATTTGAGCAGAGCCATGTAGTAGCAATACAAGATCGCCTATGACCCCGATCATATAGTGCAATCGAATACCATTTACTTAAATCTTATGGTGAGTAAAACTTTTCTCAAGCTTCTTAGGTGTAAAAGTCATATGTTCATCCTGATTTCTAACAACATTTGCGCAGTTGTAAAATTTTCAGGAACGTCCTGATGTAAATCAGAGTCGATATTAGGGATGATCCGGTATGTTTACCTGCCCGACAATTTCCTGACGTAGAAGGTGTAGCATACTGCCACGAATCAGCATTCCCAGCCGCAGCCGCTCCTGCAAAAATGAAGAACGATGGGTACTTGGGTTGCTAGAAGCAACTGCCCGGCTCTCTTCGACATCGTGATGGGGCGAAATATGACAATGCACATGATCGATTAGCTTTTGTTTCAATTCAGGCATTGAAAAAGTCGATTGATAGGGATGTTCGGGATACTGGTCTAAAACATCCTCAATTTCTTTCATGACGACTGAAAATGTGAGATTAATCAAGTCGTAGGTCACGGTTGCTTCTTATTTAAAGCTGTTTAGAACCTAGCCAAGCCCATTTTTGTTAGGGTGCACCTTGGCTTACCCAACCTAATAAATCTCTATTTCTTGGAGCTGACAAGTCACCCGTTAACTTGTCATTTGTCATAAATAACAAACCAACAATTAACACTGTCAACACTCCGGACAGTTTTTAATCGCTAACGGTAGAATGCGGGTTTCAGGCCTCTTCTGCAGTAGCTTGGTCAACGAGAAATCAAAGGTTTCAGCGCTTGTCCAGAAAAGTGTCCGGACTGTTGCACTGTGACAGCCTCATGTTGCATTTCAGGTTGGATTTGTTGTTTCAGACTTGGGTTGGGTGACTCTGCCTGTTATGCAATTAGCCAATGTCTCGCCAGAGGGAATGTAACGTTTTGTCTTTTCGGGAATTGTACGTAAAGCCTAGCTGAGTATCAGCTTAAGCCGGAATAGATTGACCGTACCAAGGATTGAGCTGTTGTGGCGAAGTAGACTGTCAAGCATGGGTAACTCGGTAAAAGAGGATTGCAATCTATACATTTTTTCTCAATAACTTACTTGGTCGGATCTTAGGATTATTTCTGTATGTTTCCAACCAATAGCGCGATCGCACCCCAGCACGTGCAGCTAGCCAAATGCCCGACAGGTATTCAGGGGCTCGACGAGATCACTGATGGCGGGTTGCCCCAGGGTCGCCCTACGCTGGTGTGCGGCTCGGCGGGCTGCGGTAAGACGCTGCTGAGCATGGAGTTCTTAGTACGGGGTGCAACCCAGTATGGCGAACCGGGCGTATTTATTGCTTTTGAAGAAACAGCTGAGGATCTGGCTCAAAATGTGGCCTCTCTGGGGTGGGATCTCAATCAGCTGATCGCCGATAACCAGATTGCCATCGACTGTTTTTACATTGACCCTACCGAAATTCAAGAGGCCGGTGATTACGATCTAGAGGGCATTTTTATTCGCCTCGGCCTAGCCATTGATCGCATTGGGGCCAAGCGGGTTGTGCTCGACACCCTTGAGGTGCTGTTTGCCGGGCTATCAAATGTATCTATTGTGCGGGCCGAGCTGCGTCGTCTGTTTCAGTGGCTCAAAGCCAAAGGGGTGACGGCCATTATTACCGGCGAGCGGGGCGAAAACAGCCTCACCCGTCAGGGGCTCGAAGAGTATGTCTCTGACTGCGTGATTCGCCTTGACCAGCGCACTGATGACGAGCTCTCGACTCGACGGCTACAAATTGTCAAATATCGCGGCTCGCACCACGGCAGCAACGAGTATCCATTTTTGATTGATCAAGATGGCATTTCGGTGCTGCCGATTACCTCGGTGGGGCTCAACCATGGGGTGTCTAACGATCGCGTTCCCACCGGCATTGCCCACCTCGATACCATGCTGGAAGGGAAAGGGTACTTTCGCGGCAGCAGTGTCTTGATTACCGGCATGGCGGGCACTGGCAAGAGTACCATTGCCGCGCATTTTGCCGCCGCCACCGGCCAGCGGGGCGAGCGCTGCCTCTACATCGCCTTTGAGGAAGCGCCCCAGCAAATTTTGCGCAATATGCGATCGGTGGGGCTAGATCTAGACCCCTATATCCAGCAGGGATTGCTGCAAATTCAGGCGCTGCGACCTACCACCCACAGCCTAGAGCAGCATCTGGTGCAGATTCATCACTGGCTCAGAACCTGGCACCCCACCACCGTAGTGATTGACCCCATTAGCAATCTGATTTCGACCGGCAGCCCGTTGCAGACAAAATCGTTCTTTATGCGGCTGATTGACTATCTCAAGGCAGAGCAAATTACCGTATTGATGACCAATCTCATCGCCGCCGACACGACGAGGGAGTATAGCGAGATCGAGATCGGCACCTCATCGCTGATGGATACCTGGCTGGAGGTGCGCTCCGTTGAGCACAATGGAGAGCGCAATCGGCTACTACAGGTGCTCAAGTCTCGCGGTATGAGCCACTCTAACCAGGTGCGCGAGTTTCGTCTCACCAGCCAGGGCGTTGACCTGGTCAGCGTCTATTTGGGCCAGGGGCAGATCTTGATGGGCACGGCGCGGGCGATGCAGGAGGCCGAAGACGACAAGGCGCAGGTCGAGCGGCAGCAGCAGGTGGCCGCGCAGCGGCGACAGCTCGAGCAACAGCGCCAAGCCACCCAGGTTCAGCTAGCTACGCTCCAGATCCAGCTGGACACAGAAACCGCCGAGTTTGCCCGCCTTTTAGAAGAAGAGCGCCTCTACAAAGCTGGGGAGCTGCACGATCAAGCGACGATTGCCCAACTACGTCAGGCCGACTAGCCTGCCCCGTTGTCAGCCTCTGCTCAACCTACGGAAACCATGAGAGCCTCCACTATGACCCAAGCTAACCAACCGAACCAGGAGGAATCTGAATTCTGGCAGCTGCGCCTGTATGTCGCCGGACAAACCCCAAAATCGGTGACGGCCTTTGCCAATCTAAAGCGGCTGTGTGAGGAACATATGCCGGATCAGTACCGGATTGAAATTGTTGATCTCTTGCAGCATCCAGAGCTGGCTCAGCAAGACCAAATCTTTGCGATTCCGACCCTGGTGCGGCGGCTGCCTCGCCCAATTCGGCAAATTATTGGCGACTTATCTAATCATGAGAAGGTGATTGTGGGGCTTGACATTAGGTCAGTAGAAAACAAAAAAACTGTGTAACTGTTCCTAGAACGATGTTGGCTGAGCGAAGTTGTTCCCGAAGCGTATCTCTAAGAGAGAAAGCCAACACCCGCCAAGAGGTTCCCGACCACGACTCCGTTGCTCCTTTGGAGCCGCCCACGCGAACAGTAATGGTTACGAAACATTGCTAGTAGTGACCATTAAACGTGAATATTATGATGCATGACTTGCCCCAAGACTCCATAAATGAATCGCACCCAGAGCAGGCCGTTTCGCCAGAAGAGAGCGACGCCCTAACGGCTAGTTTTGAACAGGCGATCGCCCATGATGATCGACAACACTACCGCCTGCGGTTGTTTGTGGCTGGGGCCACCCCGCGCTCAATTCAGGCTCTAGAGCGGCTGAAGCGACTGTGTGAGACCCACTTGCAGGGGCGCTATGAGCTAGAGGTAATTGATGTCTACCAGTCTCCGTCAGCGCTGGGAGTAGATAATGTTGTGGCTATTCCCACGCTGGTTAAGCAGTTGCCCCTGCCCCTGCGGCGCATTGTGGGCGATCTGTCTGATACCGAAAAAGTCTTGAGGGGTCTAGACCTTGTACCTACAGAGTAACGATACAGGGTGCTGCTCAATCTGCTCATCTCCAATTAAATATGTTCTGTGAGTTGACCTGTGGACAATACTGAAGATATTCATAAAACTAAATTGGAGCTGTTGGCAGAGATTCAAGCCCTGCGCGATCGCCTAGCGACCAGCGAAGAAACTCTGCACGCCATTCAGGGAGGCGAGGTGGATGCGTTCGTGGTTTCGACCTCAGATGGGCCGCGCATTTTTACCCTGCAAACTGCGGATCAATCCTATCGGCTGCTGGTCGAAGAAATGCAGCAGGGCGCAGCCATTCTTTCTGCTGAAGGGTTGATCTTATACGGCAATCAAAGCCTAGCCAACTTGTTACAGCGGCCCCTAGAGAAACTGATCGGCGCTTATTTTCGGCAATTTTTGTCGCTGCAAGACAGCCTGCTGTTTCAATCGCGAACGGGAGCAATGGCCCACAAAGAAAGCAATACCCTGGAGCTGTTTTTGATTTCCTCCAGTGCCGTTGAAATTCCTGTCTACATTACGATCAGCTCGCTCAACGCAGATGAAACCGTGATGACCTGCGTGGTCATTACCGACCTAACCCAGCAAAAACGCCACGAAGAGACCTTAGCGGCGGAGCGGCTAGCCCGGCTCATGCTGGAACAGGCGGGTGAAGCTATTCTCGTCTGCGATGCCGATGGCATGATTATTCGGGCGAGTCAGGTAGCCTGTGAACTCTGGGGGTCAAAGTTGCTGGGGCAACCCTTTGATGACCTAGGTCTTGCGCCTATGGCGACCCGAGACACTGTTGCCAATCCTCTAGGGTTTACCCCGGCTGAGATCAGTGCTGAGGCTCAAGTGCCCTTTGCGATCGCCTCTATTTTAGGGGGAGAGAGCATTCAGGGTCTTGAGGTAGAGCTTGAAGACCAGCGGGGGCAGCGGTTAAATCTTATTCTCAGCGCTCGTCCGCTGGCAGATGCCGACAGCCAAAATCTAGGGGCCGTGGTGCTGCTGACCGACATTACCCCTCGCAAACGCGTTGAAATCCAGCGGTTGCAGGCCGTGATTGACCTGAGTCGGGCCAAGGCCCAGCTCGAACAGCGGGTGGCCGAGCGCACCACTGAGCTACGCCAGCTCAACGATGATTTGCAGCAAAGTGAATCGACCCTGCGCAGCTTTTTTGACAGTGCCCCTATGCCTATGGGCATTGTCGAACTCCGCCATAGCGATATGTTGCATCTGTCTGACAATGGGGCCTCCGCCGAGTTTTTTGGCACTACTCCCCAGGCTATGCAAAATCGGTTTTCTAGCGACCTGGGGATACCCCTGTCCACCCTTGAGCGCTGGATTGCCTACTACCGCGAGGCCGAGCTCACCCAGGCCCCGGTACGGTTTGAATACTGCGAGGATAATAGCCCTGACCGGGGGCGCTGGTTGGCTGGCAGTGTATGCGCCATTGCGGGTAGCCCTGGTGGGCCACCGCGCTTTTCGTACATTCTCGAAGACATTACTGACCGCAAGTGGGCCGAGGAGACCCTGTCCCGCCGTGAAGAACAGCTGCGGCTCGCCCTCGACTTTACCCACATTGGCACCTGGGACTGGGATGTTCGGCAAAACACCGTGATCTGGAATGACAACCACTTTAAGCTGCTGGGCCTAGACCCTACCACCACCGCCGACCCCTACCAAAGCTGGCGCAACGCCATTCACCCCGCCGATTTAGATAGCGTGGAGCAGGCTCTGCAAGATGCTCTACACCAGCACGCCGACTATGAAAAAGAATATCGGGTGATTTACCCCGACGGTACTCTGCACTGGCTCGTGGGCCAAGGGCGCGGCGTGTATGACGACACCCGAGAGCCTACGCGCATGCTAGGAGTGGTTATTGACATTAGCGATCGCAAACAGGCCGAGCAAATTCAAGAATTTCAGGCGGTGATTACCCGCAATATGGCCGAGGGTATTTGCGTGGTTAGGGTCGACAACGGCATCATTGCCTACGCCAACCGCAAGTTTGAGAAAATGTTTGGCTACGACCCCGGCGAGCTAGACGGGCGGCATGTGTCGATCGTCAATTATGCCACTGAGGCGGTGAGTGCTGAAGCCGTTAACCAGACCATTCACCGGGCGGTTTTAGACAACCAGGAGGCCACCTACGAAGTTCACAACATTAGGAAAAACGGCACGCCATTTTGGTGTAATGCCACCACCTCGATCTTTGAGCATCCTGAGTACGGCAGTGTGATGGTGGCGGTGCAACAAGACATTACTGATCGCAAAGAGTCTGAAGCTAAACTTCATGCCTCTCTAAAAGAAAAAGAGCTGCTGCTCAAAGAGATTTATCACCGCGTCAAAAATAATCTCCAGGTGATCTACAGCCTGCTCAATCTCCAGTCTCGCAAAGTGTCTGACCCTGTGGCCCTATCGGTGCTGCGAGACAGCCAAAGCCGGGTCAGGGCCATGGCCCTGGTGCACGAAAAACTCTACAAATCCCAAGACTTAGCCCGCATCGATTTGGCCGACTATATCCACAGCTTGGCCTACAGCCTGCTTGAAACCTATCGCGCAGGCAGCCAGCACATTGCCCTACGATTTGAGGTTGAACCCTATAGTTTAAATATTGAAACCGCCCTGCCTTGTGGCCTTATTCTCACCGAGCTGATGTCAAATTCGCTTAAATACGCCTTTCCTGACGATAGGTTTGGCGAAATTGCCATCATCTCGTCGGTAGGCCCCGACCACCAAATTTCTCTGCGGGTGCAAGATGATGGGGTGGGCCTACCCGACAACTTTGATCTACAACAGATGTCCTCCTTAGGCTTGAGCCTGGTGCAAAATCTGTCTGAACAGATCGAGGGAACAGTTGTCGTTTCTCCCCAAGCTGTTGGCTCTGCTTTTCAAATTACCTTTCCTGCATAGGCTCCCATGGAGAAAAAGACCATTCTGGTCGTAGAAGATGAAGTTGTAATCGCCATGGATCTCCGGGCGACCCTAATCGACTTGGGCCATCATGTTCCTGCGATCGTCACCTCCGGCGAGGCCGCTATTCAAAAAGCCCTAGAGCTGCACCCCGATCTAATTTTGATGGATATTCACCTCCGCAAGGTATTAGACGGCATTGACGCCGCTACTGAAATCAATAAATCTCTAGATATTCCAATTATTTATTTGACCGCCTACGCCGATGAAGAAACGCTTAAACGGGCTAGTCTTACCACCCCCTTTGGCTACATTCTCAAACCCTTTGAGGCTCGAGAGATAAACGCCAATATCGAAATTGCCATCTATAAACACCAGCTCGACAAAACCATTAAAGAAAATCGCCGCTGGCTGCTCGCCGTGCTCAACAGCATCAGCGAAGGCGTCGTCGCCAGCGATACCGACGGTCTGATTAAGTTTATGAACCCGGTGGCCGAAGCGTTGACCGGCTGGTCGCAAACCGAGGCCATGGGGCGATCGCCCGCCGAGGTGTTTCACTTTGTCGATCAGGTCACCCGTAAGCTGCTCGACAATCCGCTGGTAAAATCCCTACAGGACGATAGCGCCTTCACCCTACCCGAGGGCGCACTGTTGCGGGCTAAAACAGGCAACGAAACCCCCGTCACCGACGGTGCTGCCCCCATCTATGACGACCAGGGTCGAGCCGAGGGTGCGGTTATGGTCGTCCACGACAGCACCGCACAACACCGCATGGAAGCTCAACTAGCGCACAACGCCCTGCACGATGCGCTGACTCAGCTGCCCAACCGTATCCTGTTTTTAGACCGCCTGCAGCAGGCGGTTGAGCGAAGCCAGCGATCGCCTGAGGTTGGCTTTGTAGTCATGCTGATCGATCTCGATCGCTTTAAAACCATCAACGATACCCTGGGGCACTTGTCCGGCGATCAGCTCCTGATCGAAGTGGCCCCTCGCTTGCAGACCTACCTGCGGGCCATGGATACCGTGGCCCGCTTTGGCGGCGACGAATTTGCCGTACTGCTAGAAGAGGTGACCGATGTCGCTGTGGCCTGCCGCACCGCCGAGCGCATTTTAGAAGAACTCAAAAAACCCTTCATCATTAACAATCACGAGCTGGTGGTCACGGCTAGCATTGGCATTGTGATGAGTTCAACGCCCTACGATGAGCCCGCTGATCTACTCCGCAATGCCGATATCGCCATGTACCGAGTCAAAGCTCGAGGGCGGGGCGACTACGAGCTGTTTGATATGGTCATGCACAGCCAGGCCCGAGAGCTGATGGAGCGCGAGCATGCCCTGCGCTATGCCATTACCCATGACGAACTTCAGGTGCATTACCAGCCCATTGTCTCGTTGGCCACCCACGAGGTTACTAGCCTCGAAGCCCTAGTGCGCTGGCAAAAGCCCAGCGGAGAGATGGTGTATCCTGACCAATTCATTCACCTCGCCGAAGAGATGGGCGTCATCACGACCATCGACCAATGGGTGTTGCGCCAAGCCTGCCTCCAGCTAAAAAGCTGGCAACAGCTAGAGCTTGGGGCTTGGGTCTGGGCGGATGGCCGGTTGGCTAGTCAGGGTAAGGGCACTCGCTCACCCCTGACAATGTCTATCAACGTCAACCTTTCGAGCAAACACTTTGCCCAAAAAAATCTGGTTGATACCGTTGCCAGTATTCTGCAAGACACGGGGTTGAGCGGCCATTACTTAAAGTTAGAAGTCACCGAAAGCGTATTTATTGATAACCCCAAAGAAACCGCTGTCATCCTCAATCAACTCAAGCAGCTCAACGTTCAGATTTGTCTCGATGATTTTGGCACCGGCTATTCGTCGTTCAGCTGTCTGCATCAGTTCCCAATCGACCTCGTTAAGATCGATCGTTCCTTTGTACAAGACATCGATACCAGCCCCCAACGGCTAGAAATTGTGCGCGCCATCATCAGCCTTTGCCATACCCTGGGCATGGCGGTGACCGCCGAGGGTATTGAAACCTCTCAGCAGCAAGATATTCTGCGTGATTTGGGCTGTGAGTATGGCCAGGGCTACCTGTTTGCTAAGCCCACCGATAGCCCTACCATTACTTGCGGGCTGGCTAGCGCTAGCTCTAAGGTTTAGATCTCATCCTTTTGATTAACTAAAATCTCACGTTTTATATTGTATTTCATCAACTCATTCAAGAAATCAAACACAGCTTTGGCATGGCTTAGGAGAATATTAGCTATCGAGGTTAGTTGCAGTAGATTCTGAGAATTTTACGCTGGCTGCACTGGCTAATGGGGTTGTTTTAACAGCTTCTATCTAGAGATAGATAGATTTCTTCTAGAACCAATTAAGCTGACAGCAATAGAAAGACTTTATAAAGTTGTGAGTGCTGTGGCTTTTCCTCGGAACTACTTAGGGGTTGAACAGCCCGCCATTGGTCAATTGATTCGAGAGCTTCGGCAAACCTCGAAGCTGACCCAGGAGAAGTTTGCGGCTCAACTTGGAGTTTCCTTTCCCACCATCAATCGTTGGGAAAACGGACATGCCACCCCTTTTCCCTTAGCACTCAGACAAATTGAAATCGTGCTGAGCCAGTTAGCGGAGTTACCTGATGGAGCGTTATGGGAACGCAGTCAGGCAATTCAAGGAAAATATCTGCCCTCAAGGAAGCTAAAAGCATGAGGTCAGAGCAACACCAGGAGATGCCCGACAATCTCTTTGGAGGCGGTGGTGAGCTGGAAACACTCCTGCGCTCGCACGACTGGTCCCAAACGCCCCTGGGGGCGGTCGAAACCTGGTCAGAGAGGTTGAAAACGGCAGTACAAAGTCGATTAACTGAACTTAACCAAGCTCAAAGACCCAACGAGGTACAGCAAGCATCGGTACCGTCGCAAAATTGCACCCAAACAGCCACCCTCAGTGATCGCAAGCAGACTGAAGCCGTGCTGCAAGAAAGTGAAGAACTAAAGCGATGCATTTTAGAGAGCAGTAAAGACTGCATCAAAGTTTTAACGTTAGAGGGACGGCTCCTTCACCTAAGTACAGGCGGCTTACATCTCCTAGAAATCGACGATCCTACCTCTGTTCTGAATGCCCAATGGCTTGATTTCTGGCAAGGTGAAGATTACCAACGTGCAAAGACAGCGCTTGCAGCAGCTAAAGCAGGCCATATTGGTCAATTTCAAGGCTACGCCCCCACAGCAAAGGGCAACCTGAAGTGGTGGGATGTGATCGTCACTCCCATCCGAGATGCATCGGGAAGGGTTGCACAACTGTTATCAATCTCACGTGACATCACAAAGCAAAAGCAAGCTGCCTTGGAACGAGAGCAGCTGCTAAAACGAGAACAAGCGGCACGAGAAGACGCAGAACGCGCCAACCATATTAAAGACGAGTTTCTCGCGGTGCTGTCCCATGAGTTGCGGTCGCCCCTGAATCCGATTTTGGGCTGGATACGACTGCTGCGAAATGGCAAACTCGATTCTGCTCATCAAATTAATGCTTTAGACACGATCGAGCGTAATGCCAAACTACAAGCGCAACTGATCGAAGACCTGCTCGACATTTCCCGCATCATGCAGGGCAAGCTGACCTTAATAGCGACTCCAGTTAGTTTGGCATTTGTCATTGCTGCTGCCGTTCAAACCGTGCGGTTAGCGGCAGATGCGAAAAATGTTCAAATTACGCTTGATCTTGACCCAGACGTTACTCCGGTCTCTGGCGATGCTGCCCGGCTGCAACAAATCGTGTGGAACCTGCTCGCCAATGCCGTCAAGTTCACAGACAATGGCGGACAGGTGACGGTCCAACTGAGGCGAGTTGCTGCCGAAGGCAACTTGGGCCGTGCGATGGCCCAAATTCGAGTCATCGATACGGGACAGGGAATTAATCCGCAATTTCTGCCCCATGTGTTTGAGCATTTTCGGCAAGAAGACGGCTCAACGACGCGCCAATTTGGTGGTTTGGGATTGGGCTTAGCCATCGTGCGGCAAATTGTGGAATTGCACGGCGGCACGGTCAAAGCAGAAAGTAGAGGCGAGCATCAAGGTGCAACCTTTAGCGTGCAGCTACCGGCCCTGCAGCAGGCAACGCCAATCCGCTCTGAACAAAACCAGCTTCAATCTGGTGCAGAGACACGTTTAGGCAAGGTGCAAATCTTGCTCGTCGAGGACGATACCGATACTCGTGAGGTTCAGTCTTTTCTGCTAGAGCAACACGGGGCAACTGTAACCGCCGTAGCTTCCGGTGTAGAAGCGCTGCAAGCCTTGGAGCAGTTGATTCCAGATGTCATTGTCAGTGATATTGGCATGGCAGAAATGAATGGCTATAAGCTGATGCAGCAGATTCGCTCGCGTCCATCTGATCAAGGTGGTACGGTTCCTGCGATCGCGCTCACGGCTTATGCCGCAGAAATCGACCAAAAGAGAGCTATCCAAGCAGGCTTTCAAACACATTTGACAAAACCGTTGGAGTCAGAACGATTTGTCAGCGAGATTATAACCCTGCTCAAGCCAAACCGAGTCTAAAAATTGTGCCTTGCCACTTCGGCTAGCTCTACTAGCTCGATTTCCTCCACTAACGCCGCCGCTAACCCCAAGTGATCCAGCTTCTCAATCTTCAACGCGCGTTCCCAATGCTGGCCCACACTCTATAGCGTCTGCTCTGACAACATAAGTATCCAAAAGGTAGAAAACCTTGCTGTAGGTCAATCTAGTCACCCCCCTTAATCATTCCTAAAGAGGCATTAAGCTGATATCTTTTTGACTACCTCCAGCGGTATCATGCCTCTATTCCTAAGATGCTCCCAACAGAGAAATTGATGCGACTAGCAGACTTCATTCTCGGGAACATCGAGCCCATTCTCGCGGAATGGGAAATATTTGGGCGCAGCCTCGAGCCCGGGACGAAGATGACCAGGCTTGCCCTGCGTGATGACGCCGAGGCAATACTGCGGGCAACCGCGCGGGATATGCAGGTCGACCAAAGCCCCGCGCAGCAGGCAAGCAAGTCTAAAGGCCACGGCGGCACTGATAGCGAGGAGAGCGACCGGCTCGACTACGCCTCGGTACTGCATGGCGCGGCACGCGTGGGCTCAGGCTTTGACATCACAGAGGTCGTCGCGGAGTACCGCGCCCTGCGAGCGAGCGTGCTCCGCCTGTGGCGCGCGAGCCGCCCGCCGATCGACATCAACGCCATTGACGACATCACCCGCTTCAACGAGTCGATCGATCAATCCATTGCTGAGGCCGTCGGCAGTTACACCAATCGCGTCGAGCAGTCGCGCCGCATGTTCCTGGCCATCCTCGGCCATGACCTACGCAACCCGCTCAACTCCATCAGTATGGCTGCACAACTGCTCTCGCGCACCACAGACAAACACCTGGACTCTCCCCGAGCGCTGTCGGTGATCGAGACAAACACAGAGATGATCACACGGTTGATCCGCGACCTGATTGACTTTGCATCGACAGGGCCGGGCAGCACAATGCCGTTGACGCGCAGTCCGGTTGATCTGGAAAAACTCTGTCACCAAGTCTTCGAGGAATTCTGTGTTGCCTACCCGCAGCGCACGCTGCGCTTTCAAGCCGACGGCGACCTCACGGGCGACTGCGATGCGGCCCGCCTCCGCCAGGTCGTTTCTAACCTGATGGGCAACGCCCTTCAGCACGGGTCGACCGAGGGGCCAATCGAGCTATCGGTTGCTTCAGACGGCGCAACCGTGGTCTTGAGCGTGCGTAACGAAGGGCCGCCAATCCCGCCAGAGATGCTGGCCACGATCTTCGATCCGCTCACGCGCTACACCATGCCAGACTCGACAGCACAGCGGGTTCCGGGCAGCGTTGGGCTGGGGGTGTACATTGTGCGCGAGATCGTCGTCGCCCATGGGGGCACGGTAGAAGTCGCCTCGACAGCGGAGGAGGGCACAACGTTCACCGTCCGCCTGCCGCGATCGCACCCGGTTGAGGGCGATCGTCAGTAAGCCTAGGGTGCTGCTGCATCGAATGGGTCAAATTCACGCTTTTCAACCAGCGCTCCTGGTGTTGCACTAACAATTCATAACAGCGGCGGGCGGCGGCAGCTTGATCTCCTCCTAGCAAGATCAGCCACCTACTTGTCCACAGCAGCACCGCAATGCCTGACCGTTACCTGAATAATCAGTGTGTTATCTCTAGGCTGAGAAGGATCTAGGCTCTTAGCTACTTCCATCGCAGGCACTGTAGACCACCACCTGGTTGCGTCCCCTGCTCTTAGCTTGGTAGAGCGCGACATCAGCGGCTTTAACCACGTCAATGCCCTTGGCCCCGTGGTCAGGAAAGCTCGCCACCCCCAGCGAGGCCGACAGTCGTTCCAGCGTCATGCCGTTATAGCTCACCCGAAGCTGGCCGATGGCGTAGCAAATGGCTTCGGCCCGCGCCAAAGTAACGTCTGGGGGTGACTCAGGCAGTACTAGGGTCATCTCTTCACCGCCGTAGCGGCAGGCAATGTCAGACCCCCGCACGCTGTCGCGCAGCAGCTGGCCCACGGCTTCTAGGACGCGATCGCCCGCCTCGTGGCCATGGACATCGTTAACCCGCTTGAAGTGGTCGATATCGAGCATAATCACCCCAATCGGGTGGTGTTGGCGCTGGGCGCGCTCAATTTCCTGGGTCAGGGTTTCTTCGAGGTAGCGGCGGTTATACAACCCGGTGAGCGGGTCGCGAATGCTCTGATATTGCAGGGTTTCGCGCAGCTGCAGGTTGGCCAAGGCCAGCGCCACCTGCTCGGCTACGGCGCGGGCCAGCTGCTGGGTGGGCTGTTTTACCTCACTGGCACTGAGATAAAACAGCCCCAGGGTTTCGCCCTGGGCCAGTAGGGGCAGGCAAAGGGTGGTGCTGTCCACCGCCGCCTCAGCATGGTGGCAGCGCAGCCCCAGGCTGTTAGGGCCGACCTGGTGGGGTCGCCCCCGGCGTAAGGCCCAGCAGTCTGAGGGGCTAAAGGAGCTAAACACTGGCTGCGAGTTTAGCTCAGGCCCCCAGGTGGTAACAATTTCCATGCGATCGCGCGACGGGTTGAGCATGAAAATAGCGCCGCTGCTGCCGACAAATAGCGGAGCCACCAGAGTGCTTAACGCCTGGTAAGCTTCGTCTACCGTCAAACAGGCTTGCAAGAAGTCGCTCATTTCTCCTAAGCGCTGCATTTCATCATTGCGCTGCTTGAGTTCATCGACACGGCTTTCGAGCTGCTGATTGACGTCTTGAAGCACCTGCTTAGACTGTCTGAGAGCCGTGATATCGCGAAAGGTGACCGCAAAGCCGTCATCCAGCTTAACCGCAGCATTTTCAAACCAGGAGCTAATTTGTTTTTGGCTGTACTCAAACTGCTGCTGCATCGGTTCCCCGGTTTCAATCACCTGCACACCGAGGTCAAACAGGTCATTGGCTTGGTGGCCAGGCAATTCTTCTAGCAGCCGTTTACCGGTCAAATGCTCGACGGTGCGCCCCACCATGGCGCAGGCCGCAGGGTTGCTCAGCAGCCAGGCAAAATCGACAAGGGTGCCCCTGTCATCGCGTACCGCCCGAAAAGCCATAATGCCGTCTACGGCGCTGTTTAAGATACTGCTCAGCTGCGTCTCTGAGGTTTGCAGTGCCTGCTGCATGTCTACCGTAGCCGTGATATCGAGGTGGCTACCCACCATGCGCACCACCTGGCCCTCAGCATCTTTGAGATGAATCATGCGAGTGAAAATATGCACCGTAGACCCGTCTTTATGATGGTGGCGATACACGATGCTCAAACCGTCAATTTCGCCGCTGTTGTAGTTCTCCACCAGCTGCCACCCGGCCAGCCTGTCTTCCTCAAAGACAGTCGAATTCCACATCTCAATGGAGTTCTCCATTTCGTGGTCGGCGTGGCCCAGCATGGCTTTCCACTGGGGCGAAAAATAGATCTCATCAGTGATCAGGTTCCAGTCTGAGAATCCCTCTGAGGAGGCCTCCAGCACCAGCTCTAGCTGTTCCTTGGTCGTTTGCAGCTCTAGGGTCATCTCCCGGCTGTCGGTTACATCTCGGGCAGCAGCGTAGATCAGCCCATCCATCGGCACCGATGCTCGCCACTCTAACCAGCGGTAGCTGCCGTCTAGGCAGCGATAGCGGTTAGTGAACGAGATAATTCCTTGGTGGTTGACCAGGGCTGAAACCGCTTCGATGGTCGCGGCGACATCATCGAGATGCACAAGGCTAATGTACGGAGCATTTTCTAGCTCCGCCAGCCCGTAGCCCAGAGTCTTTTCCCAGGCGCTATTGAGGCGACGAAAATAGCCGTCGGTGTCGGCAATGCACAGCAGGTCTATTGACACCGAGAAGAATCGATCCAGTTCCTCAATTTTGGCTTCTAGCTCTAGCGCCATCTGCTTGCGTTGGGTGATATCGCGCACGATCACCAGGCACTCATCGTCATCGCAAGGCACCAGGCGCACCTCCTCGTAGGACAGCTGCCCTTCTTTGTCCAGCTGCTGTTCCCACACCTGCAACTCGCCCGTGGTCATAGCCTGCTCAATCTGCCGCAGCTGGTTGGCCAGCAGGTCGGGGGGCAATATCTCCGCCAGATGGTGCTCAACGGGTAAAAAGATGCTCGCGCCGCTCCGGCTGGGGGGCAAAAAGCTAGCGCAGGTGCCGTCGCGCCCAACCCGCATGAGCAGGTCAGGCATGGCCCTCAGAATCGCCTGGTTGGTCGCTTCGCTCTGGCGCAGAACAGCGTCCATCTGCTGCTGGTGCATCTCAGTCTGCTTGCGCTCGTGGATATCGTGGAAAGTGCCAATCATCCGCAGGGGCTGGCCGTCCTCGGTCCATTCAATTACCTTGCCGCGATCGAGAATACATCGGTAGCTGCCGTCCTTGCAGCACACCCGATGTTCGTTTTGATAAATTGGGGTCTCGCCCGTAAAGTGCCGCTCCAGATCGGCGTAGCAGCTGGCCCGGTCATCGGAGTGCACTCGCCTATCCCATTCCTCCAGATCAGTGCCGATCTCCTGGTCTTCGTAGCCCAGCATCGCCTTCCACTGGCGGGAGAAATACACCTGATTGGTTGGGACATTCCAGTCCCACAGACCGTCACCAGCCCCTTCTAGGGCAAACTGCCACCGAGCTTCACTATCGCTGAGGGCCGACTCCATCTGCCGCAGGTCGAGAGGGGGTTGCGATCGCTCAGCTTGCAGGGTTTGATTAGCCCGCTGCAGGGCCACTACCTGCTGCTGCAAACGGGCATTTTCTGCTTGTAGCTGTTGCACCAACCCCGTTACGTCATCCACGTTAGATCGAGCTCCACTGGATGTTCTGTATTCAGAGACCACAGGTGATTAAAGGCCCTACTAGCTCTATCTTGTGGCAACCGTCCCTTAGCAAACTTTTTAATTTAGTTAGAGAGAGTCTCATGCTAACGACCCAAACGGTCAAAATAGCGGCTGAAACTCACTGCTTTCGTTTGATTCATGAAAGAACACCAAATCCGCTATCTCGGTGAGAATCCTTCATTTACCAAGGATTTCAGGAGTTTTCTGCACTATTAAGCTTCATCACTCCAAATTTTAGGCAATCACCCTGACTGCACGGCTAGCTGACCTGGGGCAGCGCTTGCTCCACTGGGCCAAAAATTCTATCTGTCAACTTCACGTACCAAGCGGCGGCCTGCACTTGAATGATGTAGGCCATAGCAATGACTAGGGCAATTTCTGAACCTTGTTTGCTACCAAAGGCGATGCTGTCTATCGCGATGGCGATCGACAGGTTGCGCATCACCGTGCCGTAGATGGCTAGACCTGAGGAAACTCACGGTAGCCACCCCCACTAGTGGTTCCACAGATGGTGGCTGCACGGCCCTAATTGCCCAGCAGGCTCCTCAACATCCAGGCGGTCTTTTCATGTACCTGCATGCGTTGGGTGAGCAGGTCTGCGGTGGGTTCATCATTGGCCTGATCGACTGTTGAAAAGAGCGATCGCGCCGTACGCACAACGGCCTCCTGCCCCTCCACTAGTTTGCGGATCATCTCTTCCGCACTGGGCACGCCGTCTTCTTCGCCAATGGACGAGAGTGCCGCAAACTCTTTGTAGGTGCCAGGAGCCGGGAACCCCAGCGCCCGAATGCGTTCGGCGATCAAATCTACCGCCAATGCCAGCTCGTTGTACTGCTCTTCAAACATCAAGTGCAGGGTGCGAAACATAGGGCCGGTCACGTTCCAGTGGAAGTTGTGGGTCTTCAAATATAGGGTGTAGGTGTCGGCCAATAGCTTAGACAGCCCCTGGGCAATCTCGCGGCGCTCGTTCTCTGCCATTCCGATGTTGACGGGCATGGTTTGCATAGCAATCTCCTAGATAGTCTGGTGAGTAAAACTGAGTTGGCTATGGGGCTAGATCAATTCATCCAGCACTATTGGCCGTCATCTGGCTGACAATCTTTTGCACAATTTGCACCCCGGTTATGGCCTGCCAGCCAAACAGCCCCAGCACCACCAGGTTCAACGAGACGTGAACACTGCGAACCCAAGTGTGCTTTTGCATAAAGGGCACCAGCGCCGCCGAGGTAGAAACCAACCCAACTATGGCTAACCCGGCAAACAGGTGAGGGCCAATGACGATTTTGCCGCTGTTGATATAGGTCACGACGATGCCACCGATCGCCCCCATGACGATCAGCGCCAAAAATATAGAGCCAATTTGATGATGCCGAATTGCAAATCGACCCTTGACCAGCTCTTTTTTCGGCTCGCCCTCTGCCAATCTTGTCCGCCGAACCTGTACTCCTAGATATAGGGTGTAGAGCGCTAGGGCGAGCAAAATCCACATGGTAATAGGGTGGAAAAAGCTGAGATAGGGTTTAAGCGCCGCTAGACTTTCTAAATTCATGATGATGATTTATAAAGTATTTTTATGTATCTTGAATTGATCGTCACGGTCTAACTATTTGCTCTGTGGCGACTATGTTGCTTCAGTGAGTGATTGCCATTCTTCAACCACCTCAGGCGAGACATTTAGCGTGATCTCGGGTTGATTGAGAGTTGGCAGCGACAGCTGCAGCGGAATTCCTAGTGCTAGCTGCACCAAAATTGGCTGTAAATCATACTCTGCCGCATTGAGTTCGACTTGGGTTTTGTCCGCAAACATCTCCTGGGATATATCAGTGGCTGTTAAGGTTTTACCCAGCGAGTCGGTAAACGTTAACGGCTGTAAATGATCGAGTTCTGCCGTGCCTGGAAATCCAACTAGCCGCAGGTAAATAGTAGCTGTTTTGCCCAAGTGAATGCGTTTGAAAGCGATCGCTTGCCAGCTATTACCCTGCTGATCTTTGAGTGTTTGGCGCGACTGATAGACGATCTGCCTTGGGGCTTCTTCTAGTTGACGAAGAGCGGCTTGGGCTGGGGCGATCGCCACATTAATGGTCATTGTCCAAACCAGCATTCCGAGCAGGAGTGTTGAGCCAATGAAACGTAAAATAGTCTTCATATTCAGTACAACTGGGATAATGTCTGCATCAGTTTTTTCCCTTGAGCTGAAGGGAGAAGGTGCCCTGGCGTTAACTTTGTCGGCTGACCCCAAGGTTAGGGCCAGGGCATAGAATTAACATGGTGAAAATTTAAAGTCAGCTGGTCACCTCGATCTTAAGGAGCTTTAAATCAAGCCAGGGCCTTTGTGACGCCAGTCATGTTTCATGGTTAGTTTGCCATCCTCATCTTCAGATAGCTCCTGCATTTGATGGGCACGTTCTGCCGATTCCTGGGCGGCTTGCTCGCGCAGATCTCCGGGCACCTCGATATACATTTCTGGCTCAATCGCGTAGTTATTGATCAAGCCCTCTTTGTCTACGGTGTAGCCATCTGTGGAGTGGCTCGATTCTGCATCAGGCCCGTCGTCATGGGGGGTGTGGCCAAAATGCTTGCCTTCTCGATGCTGACGAGCAGCAGATTCAGCCGGAATGAGGTGCGCGTCATACTGGGGAATATGCTCTTGAAGATTATTTTGGGTATTCATTAAATGGCCTTCTGTAGTATTTTTGACACCGACTACTAACAAGAAGCAAGCCTTAAAGCACCTCTTTCTCCATAAGATATTGGCAGGCTATTGGTTGCTTCTTTGAGTGAATTGGTTGAATTGATTGAGTTTGACACTAAACGCAATTAGAGTCGCTTAGTAATAGTCTTCTAATAGAGAAAAGGGGCCGTCTCGACTGGCTCAATCCCCTTCCCTCTGAAAGCTCCCACGGCAAAGGTACCGCCAACATACTTCCATCACGCAGGGCGGAAGAAGCTGATATAGGGCATCCGAGCTAACAATCTATCCAAACTCACAGCACTGGCCTCGCTTAGAAGCTGTCCAGTTTTCTTGAGTCTAACACTATATCCGAGAAGTTCCGTAGTTTTGTATGTTTACACGTTACCATACAGTTATATAAGAGATCTCTGGAAAGCGCAACGCTTTGCAAATCTCTTGTTGTACAAAGCTTTCAGGGCTTTGTACAGACGTTTACAACCTGTTTACTTTTGGAAAATACTGCTATGAAAATGAATGTTGGCACCCTTGATCGCGGGATTCGCCTCCTATTGGCGTCAGTCTTCTTCTATCTAGGGCTATTCCTCTACAGCGGCTCTGCCCTGGGCGTTGGTCTGGTCGTGGCGGGCGGTGTGTCATTGGCCACCGGGCTAGTTGGCTTCTGCGGGCTCTACAGCCTGCTGGGCCTGCGAACTAGCCAGATCCACGAACACATTTAGTCAGGCTCACTCCTTTTAAAACTACTTGGAAATGACGATGACTTACCACTTCAGCAAGTTTGTTGATGCCTCTTTTGAGGAGGCGATCGCCCAGGTTACCGAAGCCCTCAAGCAAGAGGGCATGGGCGTGCTAACTGAAATCGATGTGCAGGCGGCTTTTAAGAAAAAATTGGATATCGACTTTCGGCGGTACAAAATTCTGGGGGCTTGCCATCCTCAAATCGCCTATCAAATGATCCAGACCGATGACAAGTCGGGAGTGTTATACCCCTGCAACGTCGTGGTGCAAGAACACACCGATGGTCGAGTCGAGGTTTCAGCGGTTGACCCGCTGGCGATGTTTGCCCCGGTCGAGAACCCACAGGCTAGGGAAATTGCGATCGCGGCCAGTCAGACCGTCCAGCGGGTGATCGATCACCTCCCTGCCCTCCAGCCCAATGCCAAAACCTACGAGTATGCCATCTAAGGCATAAGGCTATTTTCTATGGATACGAGTCTTCCAATTGAAGTGCCCTCCCTATCGCGGCGGCAGTTGCTCAACTTTTTGACCGGAGCCACCGTTGCCGCCACCGCTGGGTCTGCCCTATATATCGCGGGTAAAGTCTTCGTTCCCCCAACTGAGAAAACAGGGCCGGGGGGAGCCATTCTGGCCAGAGATGCGTTAGGAAATCTAATTCCCGCCACTCAGCTTCTGGTGGAGCCACCGGGAACGCGCGCCCTGGTCGCCGGTTTGGCGGGAGAACCCACCTACCTAATTGTCACTGAAGACAGCGCCCTAGACGGCATCGGCATTGTCGATAATTGTACCCACCTGGGCTGCACCTTCCCCTGGAACCCGCTGGATCAGGAGTTTCAATGCCCCTGCCACGGTTCGCTCTATGCCCCCGATGGCTCGGTGGTGAGAGGGCCAGCGCCTCTGCCGCTCAAGATTGTGCAGGTCAAGGTCAGTGATAACAGCATTTTGATCTCACCCTGGACGGCCACTGACCCCCGTACGGGCAAGCAGCCCTGGTGGGTTTAAGGGTGGATGGGTGGATGCAGAAGTTGCAGCACTCACCCATTTCATCGCTTTGCCTTACAGTCAATGCCGAGGAACTCATCCTACAAAATCAATCAGGTAACCAAATGAAAATTGCCGTATCTAGCCAAAACAAAACTACTCTGACCGGCCACCTCGGGCGCTGTCAAACCTTTTGGATCTATGACGTGGAGGGCACCACCATCCAGGACAAACAACTGCTCCAAATCACCAAAGACCAAAGCTTTCGCGAGAGTTCTCCGAAAGATCCTCATCCCCTAGACGCCATGCAGGTACTGATTAGTGGCGGTATAGGACGGGGATTAGCCCGTCGTCTAGAGGTTAAGGGCATTCAGCCGCTGATTACCGCTGAAACTGACCTGGATGCCGCCGTCATGGCCTACGTATCTGGCACCCTGGCCGTGATGACGCCAGAAGAGCATCACCAGCTCGAACATGGGGATGACCACGAGCACCACCACGGGGCACACAACCACGGTCGGCATAAAACTAGCCCCGCCCCTTCAATCCATCAGGGGTAGGGTATTGCGCTAACTTCTCCCTCGCTTCCGGTGGGAGTTAGGTGACTATTCGACAGTGCGATCGCCCCCTCAAACGCCCCAATTCTCCGGTATCCAATGACCCAATCCTCTCAATCAACCCCAGCTGTGGTAGACCTATCGCCTACAGATCTGGCTCAAGCGCCCAATGCTCCCCTGGTTATTGATGTGCGCAGCGGGCTTGAGTATCGCACTGGCCACGTTTCAGAAGCCCGAAACCTCAGCCTGCCCCGCATCTTGCTCGGCTTGGGCGTATCGCGCTGGTTTTTACCGCAGTGGTTTCGAGAACTCTCCCTCGATCAGCCCGTTGCGGTGATCTGTTTGACCGCCCACCGCAGCCCCATTGCAGCGAAACAGCTAATCAAAGCAGGCTTCACAACGGTCTACAACATTACTGGCGGCATGATGGAATGGCGACGATTAAGTTTGTAAAAACGAACAGTGCCTGCTGGCGCAATGGGTATAGACGGTTTTTGGCCTGGGGTATGGCCAAGGCTACTGAGGCAGATGAGCAGACTATTCAGCTGCAAGATTGCTCCGACTACGCCACCATGGCAGACCTGAAACGATCGCTATTGGGCCATTTGCAGGGCAGGGTGTTAGAAATTGGCCCCGGAGCCAGGACGAACCTGGCCTATTTCCCCCCAGACATTCATTGGATTGGGGTAGAACCCAACCTGTTTACCCATCCCTACATTCATCAAGAAGCTGAACGTCACGGACTGAAAGACATCGAACTGTATGGTCAACAGGCGGAGCAATTGCCGGTCGAAGATGGCACCCTGGATGCCGTGGTGAGCACCTACGTACTGTGTTCTGTAACCGACATTGATGCGACCCTAACGGACATTCAACGAGTGTTGAAACCTGGCGGCAAGTTTGTTTTTATGGAGCATGTTGCCGCGACCGATGGCACCTGTACTCGCACCGTTCAGGATGGCATTACGCCGATTTGGAAGACGGTGTTTGACCACTGCCATCCCAACCGAAAAACCTGGGTAAACCTGGAAAGCGAAGGGTTTGCAACAGTAGACTATCAAACCTTTCGACTATCCATTCCAGTGGTTAGCCCGCATATTGCTGGGGTAGCAACCCGAGCATCAATTGACCCTGAGACTGCATTGACGCACAGCCACAGAAAATCTAGACAACTTATTTCAGGAGATATCTATGATAGTTAATCAGTCAGTGCGAGCCGTAATGCTGGCTCTCGTCCTGGGGGTTTGTCTGTGGTTGGGGCTGGGGCCAAACTTGGCTATAGCCGCACCGCTGTCAGTAGCTGAATCAAGCGTTCAGGACAGGGTACAAACTCTGCCCGACGCATCCTTGGAGCTAAAAGCCGCAGTCGATCGCACCCTGACCGCCATTCCCGCTGGCTTCTACAAGGTGGACGATGTTGCGGGGTTCAAACGCCTGCAAGCCAATGCCCAGGCGCAGGTGGTGGATGTGCGTGAACCCGCTGAATACACAGCAGGTCACATTCCTGAGGCGATTAACATCCCGCTGCGCACCCTGGCCCAGCACCTTGACCAGATCGAGCGCGATCGCCCGGTGGTGCTTTACTGCTCGTCGGGCTATCGCTCGGCCATGGGAGTAGTGACCCTACATCTGCTGGGCTATGAGAATGTGCAGGGGTTTCCGCCCAGTTTTGCAGGTTGGAAGGCGGCGGGAGAGGCGATCGTGAGAGCCTAAGCCGTAGAGTATGGCTCTCAGCCGATACCTCATGCTCTCTCCCCCCTTGGGCGAGGGCGACGCATCAATAGATCATGCTCTATCTTGCAAATATGGAGAATTCAACTACCATGCGGTAATATAGTCATAGATGTAAGCCTGTCGAACATTTGAAATGTCTGCTACACCCTCTATCCTGCCTGAAGTATCTAATGTCATTCGGGAGACGGCAGATAACTGCGGCATCTTTAAGCTTAGCCCTGAGGCACTTAGTCTGATGGCAGACTTCTTCAAAGTACTGTCAGAAGTTAGCCGCCTTCAAATTGTGTGTTCATTAAAGATGGGTGCCAAAAATGTCACTGAGATTATCGAAGAGACTGGGTTAGGCCAAGCCAATGTGTCTAAACACCTGAAAATGCTTGCCCAAGCTAACGTTGTGTCACGGGAGCAGCGAGGAGTCTGCGCCTACTACCAAATTGCCAATCCTTTTCTTTTTGAACTCTGCGATCTTGTCTGCGATGCCCTAGCCATTCAGGTAGAACATCAGAGTCAACAGTTACAGCAGCTATCAACATTCCGGCAAGGGCGTTAAAAAGCTCTTCAAAAGTCACGGAGTTGCTGATGGTGAGGTGAGCACAATTCAAAAAACAGAATGTTTTCTAGATAAATCGCTGGATCTATCTCCTGGCAGGACTTTTGAGGTTTCTCCTGAATTGTTGTAAATAATTCAGGCTATCCCGACAACTGCTCCCTTTGCAAGCTATATTACTATATGGTAATCTAGTAGATATCGCGAGATGCATAAACCCTTTTTGCTATAACGCCACATCACCCTACTCAGGAGATAAATACTGAACCTATGCTATTCCGACAATTATTTGATCAAGATTCGTGGACTTATACCTATTTGATCGCTGACGCTAGCCTTAGCGAGGCCGTCCTAGTTGATCCAGTTATTGAACAGGTGGAGCGAGATTATAAATTGCTCAACGAGTTGGGATTGACCTTAAGGTATTGCTTGGAAACTCACGTCCATGCGGACCATATTACAGGGACTGGGAAGCTGCGCGAGCTGACTGGCTGTGAGGGCATTGTTCCAGCGAATGCTGAGGTTGCCTGCGCGAGCTGCCATATCAGCCATGGTGAAGTGCTGAAGGTAGGTGAGGTGGAACTTCAGGCGATCGCTACGCTAGGCCACACCGATAGCCACATGGCCTATTTAGTGAATGGGGATAGAGTTCTTACAGGAGATGCCCTATTTGTTCGAGGCTGTGGACGGACAGACTTTCAAAGCGGAGATGCAGGTACGCTGTACGATTCGGTAACGCAAAACCTGTTTACATTACCCGATGAAACCTTGGTCTATCCAGCTCATGACTATCGTGGCCACAGCGTTTCTACCATTGCCGAGGAAAAACAGTGGAATCCTCGCTTTGTTGGGCGCACCCGCGATCAGTTTATCGACTTCATGAATGACTTGAATCTACCAGACCCTAAAAAAATGATGGAGGCAGTGCCTGCCAATGAAAGGTGCGGCAATATGGCTCTACGGGAATGAGTATGCTGATGTAGTCGATACTATACCGAGTCGTTATGGTGCCTCTGCTCACGGAATTACTAGGTCTATCTGGTGTTGATGTCGAGTCTTATGAGGCCACTGAGGACAGC
>NZ_JAYGIH010000086.1:0-22572 GCF_034932455.1 Leptolyngbya sp. CCNP1308
ATTTGTGGGCTTCCCGGCTTTTTCAGACATCACGAGATGACCTTGAGTACGTTAAAGTCCCTCGCCCTATCTTCGACACCTGGACCGAGCTACTTTGCCATGCCGCCTGATTGGATAAAGTCGAGCTTAGCTCGTTATGCGTAGTCTGAAGCTACTCGATACGGTTCAGCCTGTCTGACAGCCCGAGGTAATGGGAGACATTCTTCGCTCCGGGGTCGTTGCCACATCTGCGATATCGTCTTCACCATTACCCGGAACTGAAGAGAAGTATACGAGCTGCGATTTGGGCCCATTTAGTTCTTTTGTGTTGTCTGGATAGCTGCGAGCGCAGGCAACTACTCAACCCACAAGCCTTCAGCAGGTTAAGGCCATTGAGCACTCGGCTTAATCGATGTCACCTCAGCTACCTCCCAGCAGTGTCATTCTGCCCGTTCAAAGTCGATGTTTCAGGAAACGGCGTTGCTGATTCAGGGTATGAAGCGACGGCTCAAAGCTTTGAAAACTCATTCCGGATTTCGCAAATTCATACTGCCATTCAGCAACGCCGCCTAAGCTACGAGCACGTAGGCCAACACGGCGCGTACAGCCTTAAAGCAATCTTCTCGATGACCACCGAGTGCACAGAGCCTGAGTTCACTAATCTCAAAGAAGAATTAGAAGAGTTAGGTTATAGGCTGAACGTAGTAGACGGCTGCACAAAAGAGCATCAGGATGCGAGACAACGTGCTCTCAATGATGCAATGACCACTGCTTAAGTAGGAGAGATCACATGCAGATCGAATTTCCCGACCATTTAGTACCCACCGTAGGTAAGTCAGTGAAGGCTTTGAGTGACCAAGCCTTTTTATCAAGTGAGGACCGAACAGTACTTGTCCTGCTTCGAGAACTGCAGCAAGCCATTAGTTTTAGCAAGAGCAAAGAGGAGTAATGGCTAAAATTATGACCCGCTGGAAGACTTTCTCGTACGATGTCTTGGGCAACAAGGCCCTAAACTGGCGAAGCTGTGATTTGGGGCAACTTACCGAGCAATCCCTTAAGCAGTGGGGAATTCAAGTAGTACACCACCTGGACTAGGGATGAACTAATTTTCTTCAAAAATGAGTAGTAAGCAGGTAGCCTAAATTAAACGTTGCTGTAGTTAGCTTTGGTGCGTCACGCATGGCGATGACACACCCTACGAATAATTGTGGTTACCTACTTACACCGGCTTCTTTCATTGTTTTTAGAGTCTGAAACCCTCATTTCTCCGTTGAAGGGTTGCCTGACGCGCAACTACTCAACTTCTCTAGTAGCCGCACTAAGGTTGACCACAGCACCATCAAACGTGGACAAGAATGCAGTTTATCCTTCTGCGATGGATGACCTCAAAGCGGAAGAACTGAAGTGAACCCCTCCCGGAAGGTGCTGACTACCGGGAGGAGGCATGAAAGGAAACCTATCGTTTTAGGAGGACGTACTGGCGCTAAGTGATCGCGAGTTCTTTTTCCATCTCGCATTGCACTCCCAGGAATCACCGTGGCATAGTGAATGAGCTAAAGGTCATGCGCCTATTCAAAAGCTATTGGGACCCGCCGGCCTGGGTCAGGCGCATCCACATCGGCATCTGAGTATTAGCTCCGGCTTCGATCCGCTCAAGGGCGGCCATCATCTCGGCCTTGACATCAAATTTGGCTTCCTGCTGAATGGCCTGACGCAGCGGCTCAACTGCGGTGCGATCGCCAATTTCCGTTAAAAACCGAGCAGTGCGCCAGCGGACGAGTTCCGAGGAATCGCTCAGGGCTTCGATCATCGTGCCCATGGCGCTCGGGTCGCCAATGTCGCTTAAGGCATCACCTGCCGTCCGGCGCACCAGGGGCGAGGGATCTTGACGAACAACCCGACAGAGCGGGGCAACCGCAGTTATCAGGGTGCTGGCTCCGATGAGGGCTGCAGCCCACCGCCGCAGGGTGCTTTTCTCATCGTCGAGTACGGCCACCACCGCCGACAAGTTCTCAGCCGTCACTTCGAGCTGCTGCAGTGCCTTGAGTCGATGTTTCCAATCGGGGTGGCAGAGCTCCGCGATGAGGGCTTGCTGTTGGGCCATTTTGTCAGCCGGGAGGGCATCAGCCCGCTCGGCAATGGCCGCAGCTTCAATCTGGCTCAATGCTGGGAAGTCAAGCAAGCTATCAATTTCATCTGCTACCATCTGGGCCACGGTTTCGGGTTCACCCGCTGGCGCTTGATAAGGCTCCCAGCGGCGCTCGGCTACATAGTCCGCCCCCGTCGCCTGAATGGTTCGCTGGAGGGCTTGAGTAAAGCGTTCAGGGAGGGCAACACGAGCCTGCTGCCCGTCTGCCGCGATCGCCCGTACCTGCACCGGAATGCCCCGAAAGACCTGCACGGCGACATCGAGCTGGCCTAAATTAGAGCTGGATGAGGGCACATTCACACCGTCTTCAGGGGAATGCAGCGGCTGGGTTAGCTGTGTGAGCAGCTTGGAATCGGCATTATCGGCTACGCCAATTAGAGCGGCGGCTTCAGCCAGTATCGGTTGCCAATCAGATATGCCTTTGCGGGTCAAGGTCACAAAATCTTTGACTACAAAAACAGATTGAATCGCTTCCACTGCCAGCAATGGTTGCAGCCATTCAGGATTATTGGGCGCAGGATCCCCTTTCTGCAAAGTCAGGGCTTTATCGCTAATACTCTCATCTAGATTGAGCTTGATGCAGTTGGGGCTAGGGGTCGTTTCGATAGAAAGCAATCGCATAGTCTTAGCAGTATGTAGATTTCAGCGATGCCTACAGTAAGTAACTGGTTTAGCAGACTGCAGTGGATCTCAACAAGGGGACACGCAGTTGACGCATGCCCGTACTCTGTCATTCTGCCACGCCCTTCCAAAACGACCCGCTGTCATTGACTTTCTGAGGCCAGGAGCTGGAGCTGTACATCGGGTCAGGTGGGAAATAACGCAGTTCTGGTTTAGTTGCCCGCGCCGCAGAGTAACATCACGATCTCTCTCAGCGGCTCTTTCGTGAAACGTTCCAAAATTTGTTCACCGCTGCACTGGACAATCACCACACAGTTATGCAGGGCCTCCTATGGGTATAGGGGTGGGGTAAGCTAGAACGGCAGTTGCGCGCGCAGGCAACTATTCAACCCACAAGCCTTCAGCAGGTCAAGGCCATTGAGCACTCAGTTTTGATCGATAGGCACCTCAGCTACCTCCCCACAGTGCCATTCTGCCCATTCAAAGTCGATATTTCAGGAAACTGAGTGATTTCAGTAGGTCTAACGTTTCGGTTGAGCGACTGCCAACAACCTTTGAAGCATAACGTACCGACCTTGATAGTCCGCTCCAACCGAAGTGTGTACGCCCAGCATGGGCGTGAACTCATGGGGTGAAAGTCCCCTGTCGGAGAACCAGCGTCCAAATGCTCGAAAGTTATAGGAGCCGAGCGACGACAACGACTAGCTTAAGGCAAGGGCGTTTCCGCGAGGAAGGGTCTGAAGGAAGCCAGCGGCAAAACTGCGAGCCGACGGACAGAAACGTCATAGAAGGCCGAGTCTCTGGGGCGAGTTGGCACAACACAACGAAGCCCAAAGGTTTAGGAGATACGGTAAATGACGCGGTTGTGCAGGGAAAGTTCACGTTCTTATCTGGGGAGATCTGCCCCTTTGACAGTCTAGAGCGCGATGGGAGTCTGACTGAGGTCTGGCGGGAAACGGCCAGGAAGCCACAGAACCCTAAGGCAATCGAGACGGCCCGACGGTTGGCAACAACCGGCGAAGGGGGCAGAAGTCAGCCGAGGCCATAGTAGCCAAATGCCAGTCTGTAATGGGCCGGATACGGTGAAGGGCCGAACCATGGAAAGCAGAGAGGAGCCACCAGGGCTCGTTCTGAGCGTTGAACCCGATCGGGGGAGCTATAGGAACGGCGCGTAATGGTGTAGCCAGCTCTGGGGTCAAAAGCCGAGAGGGTTTTGATTTCTAATACTTTCTGAGGAACCGCCCTGTGCGGACCCGCTTGCAGGGTGGTGTGGGAGGGGGGATTCGTGAGGATTCTCCCTATCCCGATTATGCGTGGCCTCTATTTCTGATTGCATGTATCAAATTCATTTTCGTTAGTTCTTCGTAACTGTCTATTGAATGCAAAAAAGCAACATTCTTATTGTTGGATTTGTCTATCAAATCTATAAGAGTATCAATATTGTTTAATTGCTTTTCGGACAATGAATCAAAATCACTTATTATATTCTCCCGCGAATTGGTATTTACATAACTAGAAAGTTTACTCATTAAACCAACAAAAATATCTGAAGCCTGAATAAATAGATCGCTTTGCGAATCAATAAAGGAATAATTTTTTATCTCTTCACTTTCGTTAATAATTTTGTAGTTGGCAAGGATTTTCGAAATAGCCATCTCATTATCAAAAATATGATTCGAATTTTTGAACAGATAAATAGGTCTTAGGTAAAATTGGGAAAAATCCTTTATTAAGATGTGATCTTCCTCGTCCATTATGAACGGAAGCGAATCCTTTTTCTTTGCTTCTTTGAGTATCTGCCTGAGAGATTCCAATCCAAAATGAAATTCCTGTGTGTCAATATATTCATCAAATATTGAAGTTAGCTCTTCAATGAATTCTAGAATTGATCCTCCTTTAAGGTTAGGATAATTGGAATTATAAAATAGTTTAACCACCAATTTAATTTCAAGTTTCGAAAGTTTATATAGATCATTTTTGAGATGATTCGAGAAATTCAGATCTAGCTGCATTGCCACTTCTGAGTTTGCAATCGCAGAATCAACAATATCGACAATAGACCAGTAAAGAATATTTAGACTTGAATAGTGAATGTATAAATCATTGTGCAAAAGGTATTTCAAAAAAATATTCAGTTTTTCAGACTTTAAGCAGTTAATAAATTCACCCCTGGCAATATGCTTGAACTTTATTTCTGTAATATTCTTTTGCAGATTCAGTCTATTAAATAAAGGTTGAATGTCAGGTTTGATCCCTTCATAAACTAAACCACCTAAAACAAAATTCGAATTAAAAGAATAATTAAAGTCAATTTCTCTCACATAAAATTTCCTGATATTATTTGTTTCATCATAATAAAAAGTAAAAGAACTGTCAAAATCTGCTTCTGGTGCAATCATCTTCGTCATTCTTCTAACATTACTAATATCAAAATTCGACATTTATCGCCTCTTTTTGTCTAACATATGATGGTTCTGGACGAAAAGGGCATATCTCAATCATCATTGTACGCTCTTGAATTCATATAGTGTCCCATTTGACCATCACACAGCAAGCAACCTGACAAAAAAGTATCTTCTAAATCTCCTGCAATGAATTCATTGCAATAGCCACAGTATCCCACATCATCATGGATTACCTGGCAGGAAAAGCAGATCCATTTGTTGCCCAACTTTACTACAGAGTTAATACTTTCGCTGTCGTTACAGGAAGCGAAACTCTCCTCAGCATCCAGATCATCATACGGTATCTTTTCTTCTTTTATCACATCATCAATTTCAAGATCTCTACTACACAGGCAACAAACCAAAGAGGGGAGAGTATCAGCACTATTTTTAACTTTAATTAAACTCGAGTGACAGAAAAGGCACCTAATATTTTTTAATATATGTTCTGATATTTGACTTTCAAAGCCATATGTCTCAAATGATTGCTTGCAAGCTTTACTTTCTGCCTTATACACATCTGCTGTCTCCAATAACGTCTGCCAACAATCTTCACCAAGAACACTGTAAGGTTCTTCCCCCAAATATTCACTAATGAAATCTCGAATTAAAAGAAATGAAGTGACAATGACTTCTCGAACTGCGCCAGATGACTTATCAGTATAATAATGTTCTATATTATTACGAAGTTTATTGATTTCTTCAAACCTACTCCAATCATATTCAATCTTCAAACTTTTGAATCTCTTTTTAATCGTCTGAACGTCTACTGTTTTTTCACCATCACCAACAAACAAAACATTCCCCTTTTCGTCACAAATAGGCTTTATAAATTGTTTTATTAAAACCTCTTTGTCATGTAGCGGTGATAACCGCTTAAGTTTTTCTTTATAAAGAAGAAGAATTCCGGCGCAAATGTTTCTGACTGCGGAGAGATATCTTCTATCATCGTTCATCAAGTAGTCTTCCACACCCACCTGTATAGAGTCAATTGCATTTTGAAGCAGTGACATGATTTACGTTTTCCAATAAATCGGTCAAGTCTATAACTTCAGCTAGCCTGTAGTTCAGCGGCATAACGTTTCGGCTAAACAGCTGCAAGTAGCTTTTGCAACACCACCAGGATCTCCCATCAGTCCGCTCTAGCCGGGCTGTTATGTGGCTGCATTCGACCGTGAGCTAAGCTGGTAGTCACTTATCTAACCCTAAAACTATGGATATCTTCACACCTATCGTATCTGAAGAACTTCAACATCCTCACTTTCGCCTTATTTCACAACCAGGACTATACGATCCAGAAAGTAAAGTCTTGAAAAATTGGGCGGATGGTTTTGCAGATCGAGACAATAAATTTGCAAAAGAATTCCAAACAACATTTAACTCTTCGTTTTGGGAATTATATCTCTTTGCCTGTTTCAAAGAGCTTACTTGTTCAGTTGACTTCTCCCATCCAGCGCCAGACTTTATATTAACTTCTCCTTATGGTGAGTTTATTGCTGAAGCGACTACAGCAAACCACCCTCAAGGCTTTCGTCCTGAGTGGGATAAAGATCCGCGTATGCTTGAAGAATCTAAAATGGAGGATATTCTAAGACTTTCTACAATCCGACTATTACAAGCAGTCACTGATAAACACAAGAAATACATTTCATCTTATTCAAAGCTTGCTCATGTCCAGAATAAGCCATTTGTAATATGCGTTACCCCATTCGATCAACCCTTCTTTTTCCTTCAAGATAGCTTAGCTCTTGTTCGTGTTCTTTACGCTTATGAGCAACCTTTGATTATTCCGGGCACTCACGAAGGAGAATTACTCATTGTAGGGGAGTCTAGAAAATATAAAGTACAGAAAAAACCTGGAGTGGAAATTCCTCTAGGCTTATTTACGAATCCTGCAATGGCTGATGTAAGTGCCATTTTTTTTAACAATCGGGCAACTCTTTGTAAGGTTCGTGCCCTTGCTGGAGAGGGAAAATATCCAGTTATTTTTTATGGCTCTAGAGCTATTGAATCGGAGGCTGAAACAGGAGTCCAGCGTTTTGTTGCTGAAAGACCAAATCATCAAGAAACTTTGCTTGATGGTTGTCATATTCTCCTCAATCCATTTGCGAAGCATCCTATAGATCCACAGATTTTCGAGGGTAGAGAAATTGCAATTCATGATTATGATCCCCAATCAGACAGTTACAAATTGAAAATCCCAGATGGATTTCTTTATCAAAGAGCATGCATGGCTCTTATTCCTGAAACTGAAGAAGCTCTCAAAAAATATAAGGCTTCTACCTCTAGCACAACAACTTATCAAGAATTGTCTTCGGAAGTCTGGGCAGAAGATCAACTAATGTACATCGGTGGGCAAAATGGACCATTTTGTGAAAACCACATGGCGCATTATTGTGGCTGGACTATTCTGGTTTCTCTTGACTCGATCGATCAAGATTGGAGTGGTTTAGCAGTAAATGTTCTTTGTTACAGCCATCCCAAATTTATGCAAGCTAATAGTGATGACAATATAACTTCATTAGAACTGGCGGAATGGCTACCAACTAAGGAAGATGCGTACACCGCTATTAAACATAAAATTGACACAATTTCTGAACAATCCTGAATTAACGGTACTGTACCAGGCCACGCCATGGCTCAGCCTAGCTGCCCGCGCCGCAACCCCTCCGCAGCTTCATCTTATGCGAAAGCTCTCTCTACACAAGGCATCCAGGCCAATCGAGAGCTTTCGCAGCAACTTTTAAGAAGAACGGCAAAATCAGGCTTTGAGACAACTGGCACAAGCTAGAATGTTAAACTAAGCCGCTGAGTCGCCTCAACGGCTCGTCTTCAGAACCAGACGTGAGAGTTTCCCCTCATCTAGCTCCTCAACAATGCAATGCCTTGACAAGGCAGACCTCCTCAAATCGCTTAGCGTTTTGTTGTCGTGACAGTGTCGGTGCAAAAGTTGCAGGTTGGAGTATCGGTTGCCCCCTCCCTGGCAGAGGGGTAGGACATGGTCTACCTCCATCCGGTCTTCTGCCCTGAAATACAGACCACAGGCCGGGCACTTCCCTGACTGTCGTTTTAGTAAGACCGCAACTCGGGTCGGGAGTTCAAGGTGCTTACCTAGGCGTTGACTCCAATAGAGCCAGTCCCCGTCGTAAGGGCTTCTGTCGGCTTTCACTTTGACATGTCGCCTAATGGCCGTGTCTTGGTGATTGATGAGCCGACTCTTGCCATCGCTGGTCGAGAATTGGGACTGGTGCCAGTATTGACGCGCGACCCACTGACGACTCTTGTTAGAGTGCCGACGGGTCGCCCATCGCCATAGCTTCCAAAACGTCTGCCACTGCGCTTTCTGAAAGGTCTTCTTCCTGACGCCAGAGGCGTCGTAGTTCGTCCAGCCCCGGATAACCGGGTTAAGTGCCCGAATCAGCGCACTTTGCGGTGCTGCTCTATAAGCCTGGATAATAGACCTAACTTGCGCTAGGTGTCGCTTTAGGTTCGCCTTGCTGGGCGTAATGAGCGTTTTATGGCCAAGGTGGGACTTGGACTGATGTTTACCGACCCGGTTTTGCCGGACTGTAAACCCCAGAAAGTCAAATCCCACATTGCCCTGATACGGGTGCAAGGTGTGCGTGTACCGGGTTTTGCTTGGCTGTAGCGCTAAGCCTCGCTCGGCTAGCCAGGAGACAATGGCCTGCTGGCAGGCTTGAATGACTTCAAGCTGCTCGTGGAGAATGACAAAGTCATCGGCATATCGAATCAGATGCGCTTTAGGGCTCACCTGTTTGATTCGGTTTTCCATTCCGTGTAGGGCGATATTGGCTAGCAATGGGGAGATAACTCCTCGCTGGGGAGTGCCCTCTTCGGTTGGAAACCACTGCCCTGATTCCATCACTCCCCCCTTGAGCCACGCTCTTACCTGACGACGAATCAGGGGCGGAGCGTTGAGCTCTTGCAGGAGGGCTTGGTGACTGATGCGGTCGAAGCACTGCGAAATATCCGCGTCCAGAACGTACTTGGGAGTCATCCGGATGCAGTTAAAGATGGCCTCTATCGCATCGTGGGCTGAGCGTCCTGGTCGGAACCCGTAGCTATTGGGCTCAAATCGGGCTTCCCATTCGGGTTCCAACGCCAGCTTCAACAGCGCTTGTCGGGCTCTGTCGGCCATTGTTGGAATACCGAGCGGGCGCTTTTCTTCCTTGCCGGGTTTGGGAATCCATACTCGGCGAGTGGGTTGAGCTTTATCGGTCAGTCTCAATCTTTTGACCAGAAGAATCCGACGTACTGGGTTCAGTGACTTTACGCCATCTACCCCAGCGGTTCGTTTTCCCTGGTTGTCTTGACTGACCCGGCGCACAGCTAGGCATCGGGCTGCCCAGGACTTCAGTAGGAGTCGTTGCAATCTGTGAACTGTTTTGACATCGCCACGACGGGAGGCTCGATAGATTCGCGTTTGCAGCTTATACACCTGCCGCTCTAGCTTGCGCCAGGGCAGCGAGTGCCATTCATACATCGTCGTAAAGGACGTGTTCATGACGTTTGTACTGCGACTTGCCACTCTATCTTTTGCATCATCGTGCCTACGTCAGCCTATCCCAGCCCTTCGGCTGGGCCTTTGCTTCTTAGGCAATCCTGCCTGCTACGCTCTTGCGGTTTGGCACCTACTCAAGCTATCGACCGTTGCTTGAGAGAGTCGTAGCAGGTTATCCCGTTCCAGATAACCGTTGGTTGAATGGTTAGGAGGATGCTATCCACCGGGTTTATCGGGAGTGCTTACTGATCCCTGGACCGTAGGTCAGCCCCTTATCCTTTGCCTTTTGGCCCCAGTCGATTGGCCTCGGCGACTGGTTCTAGTTAACGATGGCTACGCATCTTCGCGTTCGCTCTCCATACATTCGTGCTCGACGGGATTCCAGGTGAGGCTCCCTGGTTACCGCCTTTTATTCCCGCTTCACCCTTTGATAGCCAGTCGCTGAGTGGGGAATAGGCTGTCACCCTTGCACCTAGGGGGTAGGACTTGAGCGCATTGAGATATGGGCTCTCACCTACACGGTTATCTAGTTGTCAAGGTGCTCTTGGGCATTTTCCTTGCCGCTCATCCCTGAGTCTTTCAACTCATTTCGAGCGAACGGGTCGCACAGTCCGAAGCTAGTCCACGTTTTAGCGCTACTGGCACAGAGTATAAGTGCTCATGTCCAATACCTCGGATTGAGAAAGCTATGCAGCGTCCCGCCAGAAAACAAAGCTTTAGCTAAAGCTCAATTTCTAGAGATTTTCTGGTTGGCTGAAGTATGGGATCACTGTGGCGGTGGGTCAGTTGATTGGCGATTTGTTGGCAGTACTCCAGCGCCGCATAGTGTCCCTGGTTCAGGCGTTGGGCTTGCGCCGTTGGCCCCTGCCGGAGGATGCCCACAATGTCTTTTGTGGGTTCTCCATCTGAGACAGCAAGCCGGGCAACCGCGACATCTAATTGTCCCCCCTGGGGCTCGTCAGAGCCGCCTTGGACGGCCCTGGCGTAGAGGTCGTAGCGTTCCCTCCAAAGCTGCCGCAGCGCCTCGTAATCGGCGAGCTGCTGCTGACACTGAGCCTGAGACATATCCATTACTTGAGCCAGCACCGCATCTTGGTCGGGGCGATACTCAATCTGTCGGTGCATCTGGAGACCCTTCAGGGAGTAAGCAGGCCCGAGGCGACGACCGGCAAATGAATGGCCATCAACGGAATAGGAAATACCCGTGAAGGCAGGCTTTTCCCCTGGAGAGGCAATCTGTCGCAGGTGAACCTCAATACCGCTAGCCTTGAGCCGGGTCACCAGCATAGACAAGGTAGGGTTGTCGTTTGTCGCGCGGCCAATCTCATCCCAGATCATCTCCTTGGGCAGGATTTCGCCCGTGCGTTCCTTACGCCGATATTCACCCGTGGTGAGGTTTTGCCGCTGCCGTGGTGAGGCAACAGTGAGGGGGATAAGGCCCATATCTTGCTCTAGCTGTCGAGCCAGATTTTGCACTTTCAGCTTGCTAAAGCTGTCCTTGACCCAAGCACCTTCTACATCAATGGTGGTGGTAGCAATGTGCCAATGCTGCACCCCATTAGCAGACGCTTTGTCATGATGCTGGGTGACAAAGAAAGGGCAATCCCCGTAGCCCATGCTGTCTAAAATTTTCAGGGAGATGTCAGCCATCTGAGTTGGAGCAACGTGCTCTCCTGGTGAGAGGCTAACCATCAGGTGAGCCATGGTGTGCTTCACAGGACGTTGCCGAGGGCGAGAGGTTACCCAGTCAAATTCACGAGCCAAGCCCTCTGGATTGCTCCACGCCATATTGGTAGCAATGATTGGATGGGCGCTACTGGCTGTCGTTTGTTTGGCCGGGTTAAGTAGGTAGGAACAAAGCCCGTGGGCGTTGCTGCCTTTAACGATCTTGATCAGCATGATCGCCCTCAGGGACAGGTGTGATTAAGGTGCGCTGTGTTTCTAAGATTGACTGCCGCAAGTCTCTCAAGTCTTGGAGTAGAGAGGGGGGTGCTGCCGTGGCGTAACGTCGCCGGAGGTCATCCACCTTTTGATTCCACCGGCTGAGATGGGCATACACCTCTCGATGCGTGACCGTAGCCGGTGGTGGTCGTAGGCCGAGGTTGCGGAGGAAGGTTGCCGGGTGTGCTGGATGGGCCGCCCGCTGAATGGCTCTAGCCTCAGCCTCAGAAACGTTCACCACGATGCGGGTATTACGTGAGGTAGTCATGATTGGCACAGTGAATGCTTAACAATTCTTTGCCCCAAAAGGTCGACTTGCGATATGGGGGAGATATTCGAAGGCTACTATCCAAGGAGAGTTTAGGGGAGTGATCTTAAGTTATGAGCAGGAAGAATATCGGAAAACTTCTCTGTTGTAGTTGCCAGTATAAGTGAATGACAAGGTGCTAGGGTAGCCACAACTTGCCAAAGAAAAAATATTTTTTAAAGGTGACTAGAAGGTGAATGCCAAAGGTGACTAGAAGGTGAATGCCAAAGGTGACTAGAAGGTGAATGCCAAAGGTGACTAGAAGGTGAATGCCAAAGGTGACTAGAAGGTGAACACCAAAGGTGACTAGAGGGTGAACACCAAAGGTGACTAGAGGGTGAACACCAAAGGTGACTAGAGGGTGAACACCAAAGGTGACTAGAGGGTGAACACCAAAGGTGACTAGAGGGTGAACACCAAAGGTGACTAAAGGGTGAATGCCAAAGGTGACTAGAAGGTGAATGCCAAAGGTGACTAAAGGGTGAATGCCAAAGGTGACTAGAGGGTGAATGCCAAAGGTGTATTAGATTGAGGTTTTATTGATGACTTTAACTGAGTCTATTAGGGAGAAAGTTAGTAATCATATTACTGATAGTGCGCCTATGCAGCAGTTGACTAATAGAGGTGAGGAGTTGACTAATTATGGAGTTGTTAAGGACTGCTTTGATGCAATCACCCTATTTAGAGTAAATGAAAAAGACTGGGGTGTTACCGCAAAACAAGTGATGACTTCTTTTAAGACTATTACAGGTCAGGAGATTTCCATTAGTGCATCTACTCTAAAACGTTACTACTACAGAATTAAGGCTGAATCTAGTGGAAAGAAAAAGAAGAAGAGCAAGAGCAAATCTGATGTGACTAAGTCACCGCCTGTAGTTGAGCCTGCCGGTGTTAGTGATGCTGGTGAGGATAAGACACAGGTTGCTGCTGATGTACCAAGAGACCCAGCTGTTGCTCCAGGCAAAGGCCGAAAAAAAACGGCTAGTGGAGGAGATTCGGGGTTTCAAGTGCCACGGCGGCCCGGCATTAGACCGCCCACTCACTGGGATGGCTAGACAAATTTAGATGGTTAACATGTCGTTTAGAGGGATTGTCCCGTGTCGAATAAAACTGTAAACATCATCAATGGTGCGAAGGGTGGAACCGGTAAAACGCTGTTTGCGCGGTTGCTCTACGCGACCTTAGATAATGCCGGGTCGAAAGTAATTGGTATTGACTCAGATCAAGAGAATCCAGAGTTTTCGTCATTCCATGCCGATCCAGATCAATTTGCGGTGCCGACGATGGATTGCCTATCGTTGGATGGCGGTAAAAACCTGGTGACAATGCTGTCGGGAGAGGTGGCGACCTCAGTGGCCAGTCGGCTTCCCACGTTGGCCCGTCGCTGCCCAGCTGACGTGGTGATTTTGGATATGCCCGCCGCCTCAAGTACCCGATTGCGGGAGCAAATTGATGTCTTTGACCTGATTCCAGCCTGTGGCGAGATGGGGTATGGCGTGACGATCATCAGCGTGATTAGCACTAGCTATGCGCCGATTGAGTCGATTAGCCGAATGTTAGACTTCTGCGGCGACACGGTTCGCTGGGTGGTGGTTAAGAACCAGTATTTTGCCAGTGACGGACTGAAAGACGCATTTTCGTTATGGGACGAGTCAAAAGAACGCAAGCGAGTCAAGAAGTATGGGGGAGTCGAGATTGAGCTGCCACGATTGGCCGATACCACCTTTAAGGCCATGCAAGCCAACTACACACCATTCACGGCCCTCGACAGCCTGCCCTTGGGAGACAAGTTGCTGGCACGGTCGTTTGTTCGTCGTGGTAGTGCCCAGATAGAGGCAACTGGACAGTTGCTCGGCCTACCTGTTCCTGTTGCTGAGGCGGTGTAAATGGGGCAGCAAAGCGTTGAGGATATTGCCAGTATTGAAACCGTTCTGCATGAACTGCTACTGCGGATGGAAGCCCTAGAGCGAGTTCACCATCAGGACGTTGCCCACATTCGTGTGAGTTTAGACCAATGGCAGGAGATCACACAGAGCCTATCGCGGCTGCTGGAGGTGCGCACCCAGGAGACAGCGGAAGTGAGCAGCGGCTACAGGACACTCGGAGAACACTTGGTACGGTTTGGTCAATACTTGGTGTCATCAGAGGTGATGTTGAAGCGGGCAGAAGGGCCACTGACGACCTTAGCCGCATCGCTGCCCAGCTTGATCGTGGAGATGGAGAAACTCGGGAGCCAGGTGCCCCCGGTGACCGATCCGCAGATCACAACCGAAGTCAAGGCGGAATTGCAGGCGCTGCGTCGGTTGATTCAGCGCAGCGCCTGCCAAAGAAGCGGAAGCGGAACGTCGATCTGGACTGAACTCGCGCAATGGAGAGCGGCGGTGGTGTGGTTGTTGATGGGAACAGCGGTGATGGGAGTGCTTCAGTACCTCATCTTCCGAGGCAGCGGGTTTCAGACAGCCCTGAGCGACGTCCGCGCTAGTGGCGGAACGGTAGATCGCCGTCTAGAGCGCATCGAAATTTGGCTGGGGATAGTCGAGGATGATTAGAGCAACGCGCCATCTGAGCCATAGGGGATGAAAGCCTCTGTCTTTTTATTCAAGTTATTAGATAAAGTAGGAAAGAAATTTTAAAAGCCTCTGGAATCATTTCCTGTGGATTGTTTAGGATTTTGACCTATATTTTTTGGGCGTTCTAAGTTATGGCAGTAAAAGAGAGAGAAGCACTGACAGGCAAAGCGCTTCTGGCCAAGGTGAAAGAGAATGATGGACGGAGCAAGCGAGAACTAGCTAGGGAATGCGGGTATTACACCGTCAGCAAAGATGGACAAACCCGTGTTGCTCTAGCCGAGTTCTACGATGCGTTACTAGCGGCCAAAGGCATTCAGCTTGAACCCCAAAAGAGTGCAGATGGTCGAGGCCGAGAAGCATCTTACACTCTAACTGTCCACAAGAATGGCCAGATTGTGATTGGCGCGGCCTATACGCAAGAGATGGGGCTGAAGACGGGCGACGAGTTCAAAATTAAGCTGGGCTATAAGCATATTCACTTGGTTAAGCTGGATGATGAAGGCAATGAAGATGACGCCTGATTGGATAGCAATGCCAATGACGTGTTTGTTCCAGAAATGAGTTTTGGGTTCCAAAGGGCAACTCACGATTCAAGGTGAGTTGCCTATATTTTTTCTGTAGTTTAGCTACGGGGTTGATATAGCCCTTCATTTTGGAGTTTTCCGGCTGCGAATTTGAGGAAGGGCTCGGTTCTCCCCTTGTTATGGGTTTTGAGAGAATCATCACCCAGAGACCTGTTGAAGGCCTCAATGTCATCTTCGAGGTCAGTCGTAATCGCTTTAATGGCGGCCGCATGAACGCCGACGGCCTTGAGTAACGCCCCCGAAAACTTGACGGTTGCATCGGGATGTTCCTGAGCCCATAGCTGAGCGAGTTCAAGGAGCCGCACCCCCCGCTGATAAGGCTTAGTGCCTTGGGCCTTGTCATGGCCATTGTCCTCCTCCTCAGCCCGAGCGGGTCTAGGTGCAGCCGGTGCCACGGGTGCAGCCGGTTGCACACCCCCCTCGCCATCGAGTCCCTCGCCCTCGTGGTCAAACTCGAAAGCAAAGAATCGCTGAGCAGCCTGGAGCTGATTAGGGTCAGCGGCGATCGCCCTCAACTCGTCAAGCATCGCCACCAGACGTGCATGTTCAACCTTCAACGCCTTGAATTCCGAGTCATCGCCCTGCCCGCCGCCAGCGCGAGCGAGGCGATCGATGGTTGCCGCCTGCGCCGAGATGGTTTGAGCCTGAGTTGAAATTGTCGCCGCCTGAGAAGAGATCGTCGCCCACACCGGGTCACCCTCCCCAGCCCCATTCACCTGCGGACTCGGCGTCGTCTTTGCGGGAAGAGAATCAGCCACGGTCAGTGCTCCTTGGTTTTCTGTAGGGGATGGTTCAACGGGTGCGTCAAGCTCATCAGGCGGCAGCGGAATGGGGCCACTCGCCGCCAGTTTCACCCCCCGCGCCGTAAGCGGCTTCCCATTTCGAGTCAGATAATACTGGTAGTAATGCCCCGTCACCGACGCATTGCCCGTGGTGGTGTCATCGAGCAGGACATGACCGAGGAGGTGTTGCGCCAGACGCTGCTCGGCCATATTGGGAGGGCAAAAGTAGTGGAGCGCGATCGGCACATAGACCGCCCGGCAGCGATGAATGGAGATATTGGTAAACCCCTTCGGGGTGGGCAGCACGTCATCGAGCACCTTGATGACCCGACGATTGACCCGAGCATTGAGCGCCTCCATCCTGGGATCCTCCGAGGCGACCCCAGCCAGGTCATGAATGTCAGCGGTGGCCCTGAGTTTTTCAATCGCCAGCAAAACATCCTGGGCAGGCACCAGGGTCAGCAAGTCATAGGCAGGCTTCGCCGCCTTCTGCTGCCCGGTAAAGTGCAGCAGATAGGGATGGCCCTGGGGAATGAGCTGAGCCATCTCCCCCACATGGGGTTGGAGCTGCCCGAGACTGACGACCTCTGTGTGCCGTCTTCCGGTGACAGCGGCGATCGCGATGATCAAGTCGATCGGGTCATTCGAGGCCAGTAAGAAGTTGACTTTGCCCATATAGTCATCGAGATCGACGGGCTGGCGATCGTCCTGACGAGCATTGGCATTTTGGGTAGTGGCGGCTCTGAGCTGGGCCTGCACCTCAATCGGGTAGGTGAACCCGTCTAAAGCGTAGTGTCGTTCCTCAGAACCACTGCTGGGCTCCCCTGGCAGCGGATTGCGCTTCGTCCACCGCCGAGGGTACGAATTTTTGCCATTGAGGGTAATGCGCCCCGTCTCAATCGCGGATTTAATCGCCTTGGTGTAGCGCGGGAAATAGACCGAATTGATACTGCTGCGGGGATAGGCCATTTCCAAAAGCTCCTGTTCCGCCGCACAGAGACGGTCGATTGCTGCCTTCGTGTCAGTGCCAAGGGCATTCATCTCCACCAGCTTGGCCACGAGGATAGCGATCAACTCCTCCAGTTCTTTCTTAGTCAGCTTGGTGCGATCGCCCTTTTCAATACGAGCCTCCATCGCCGCGACGATTTCAGCGCGGGTGGTGTCGAAGGTTTGAGATAGAGAGGCCATAGCTGTTGTCGGAACGGTACGTTAGTGAGCGGCATCATCTACGAGTTTGATTATAGCAGTCAATAGATCTATATCGGTCAACTACTCAAATTCCCACAGGTCAGGCGAATTACATCGGCAACAACGACGCGATGGTCAAAGACCGGCCCAAGGGGCCAACGCATCCCCCCCGCCGTCTACCTCACCACCACTAGTTCATCCCACCGAGTCGTAAACCGTTGAGATCGCCATTCCGCCCGCATCTTCCACCCCTGCTGCAACCCCTCAGCAGCCCAGCGCACCGTCCCGGCCCCAAACTGCCGATTGAGCGAATCCACAGCCACCATCAGCCGCCCCGCCCTCTCTCTCTCTCTTCGTCTCATCCCTAAACAATCCGCCCTGGCAGATCGCCCCGTGGCTCAGATCCAACAGCATCACCCCCGCCTTGTGATAGCCGTACCCAGGCCGATATAACCGCTCAGCGGCCCCCAACGCCGCCCGAACTATCGTCGGGGTATCACTGGCAGGGTAGGGAAACACCAACGTCTCTGAATTGGCATACTGCGGTTCTCGGGATCGAAAGCGGTTGGTCGTGATGAACACCTGCATGGATTGCGCCACCCGGTGATCGCGCCTGAGCTTAGCCGCTGCTGTACTTCCATAGGAGGCGATCGCCTGCTTCAGCTCAGCCAGAGACGTCACAGGCCGCCCAAAGCCACGAGAAACACAACAGCTCTTACGCGGCTGGGGACATAGCTCCAGGGGCAGGCAGGCCACCCCGCGCAGCTCTAGAACAGTCCTGACCCCAACGATGCCGAGCAGCTGCCGGATCAGGGCCAGGTCAGCCTGTTGCAGGTGCAGGGCCGTAGTGATGCCGTGAGCCTCCAGACGTTGAGTCAGCCGCCGCCCAATGCCCCACACCTCCGACACCGGCAACGGAGCCAGCACTGGCTCAGCCTCGTGCAGAACACAGACACCCCCCTGCTGCTTAGCCTGATGATTGGCGATCTTGGCCAGCGTTTTGGTCGTGACCACCCCGACCGAAACCGGAATGCCCGTCCACTGCTTCACCGTCAGCCGCATGTGATGAGCCACCATCTCACAGGACAGTCCCGCAAGACCCAGGAATGCCTCATCAATGGAGTACACCTCAACCTCAGAGGAGAACTGCCCCAGCACCGCCATCACCCGTCGCGACAGGTCGCCATAGAGCGCGTAGTTGCTGGAAAACACCTGAATCTGATGCTCATGGATGAGCGATCGCAGTTCAAACAGCGGTGTGCCCATCTTCACCCCCAGAGCTTTGACCTCATTAGAGCGGGCCACCACGCAAGCATCGTTGTTCGAGAGCACCACCACCGGCTTACCCTCCAGCTTGGGATTGAACACCCGCTCACAGGACACATAGAAATTATTCGCGTCTGTCAAAGCGATCATGAGCCCCTCAGGAAGTGAATGGCCCTAGTGACCACGCCCCAGATGGAAAAGTCAGTATCGCAGTCAATCACGATAGGGTCATAGTCTGGATTCTCAGGCAGCAGCCGGATCTGCCCGGCCTCTTGATGAAAACGCTTCACCGTCAGGTCGCCGTTGACCACAGCAATAACCACGTTGCCGTGGTTAGGCATCAGCGCCCGATCCACAATCAGCAGGTCACCACAGAAGATCCCTGCTCCGATCATCGAGTCGCCCTTGACCCGCACGAAGAAGGTCGCGGCAGGATGGTGGATGAGGTAACGGTTTAGGTCGAGAGGCCCCTCAGCATAATCTTCCGCCGGGGAGGGGAACCCAGCGGGGACAGTGACGATAAACACAACGTAATTGCTCAACTGGGTTGACGGGTACCGGCGAATGAGAGAGGGTGGTAGACTTTTGGCATGAAAGACCTGCCGCCGCTAGAAGGCCTCAGTTCTGAGGAGAAAGATGCTCTGATTCGAGAGCTGTGGCAGGTGGTGCAAGGCTTGCAGGCAGAGGTTGAGAGGCTGAAACGGAAAGGCATCAAGAAAACGTCGCGCAATTCAAGCTTGCCTCCAGCGAAAGGATTTAAGCCCAATTCAGAGGGTTCCAAACCCAACCAAAGCCAACGAACGGCCAGCGTGGGCCGAGCGGGTGGTGGCCGTGAACTGAGTGCATCGCCCGACCAAGTAGTGGTAGCGCAAGTGAACCGTTGCCCTCACTGCGGCAGCGAGGTCGAGCGTGCCAGCCAACAACTCAAAGCGGTCTATGAGCGGATTGAACTGCCCCAAGTTCGCCCTCAAGTGACCCGAGTAGAACGGTATGAGGGAGACTGTCCGTGCTGTCAGCGGAGCTATGAAGCCCCCGTGCCGGTTGGGTTAGAGCCCGGTTCGCCGTTTGGACAGAGCATCGCCAGTGTGGTGACGTATCTGAGGTACCACCATGCAGTGAGCTACCAGCGGCTAAGCCAACTAATGGAGGATCTGTACGGGGTAACGCTATCGGAAGGGGCGATTGCGAATCTGCTCCAGCGGGTTCAAACCCAACTTGCAGCGCCAGTGGCCCGGATTGTTGAGCGCCTGCGCAGTGCCCGCCTGGTGTGCAGCGATGAAACCAGTGCCCGGATCAATGGTCGCAACCAGTGGGAGTGGGTGTTTCAGAATGAGCAGGTCTGCCTGCATGTGATTCGCCCCAGTCGAGGGAAAGCCGTGATTGACGAGACGCTGGCCGGTCATCGCCCTCAGGTCTGGGTCTCTGACTTATTCAGTGCGCAAAAGGCCCACCCCGCTGAGCGGTGGCAAGTCTGCCTGGCTCATCAACTCAGGGATTGTCAGTATGCCATTGATGCCGGTGATGACCTCTTTGCCCCCCGGATGAAGCGCTTATTGCTGCACGCCATTGCCCTGAACCGACGACGACAGACCTTGGCGGAATCAACGGTTCGGCAGTACTGCTCTCGATTTCGAGGCACCCTGCGGGAAATCTTAAATTTGAACCCCAAGTCCCCTGAGGGACAGCAATTGCTCAAGCGTTACCAAAAGATCCGAGAGCATCTGCTGCTGTTCCTCGACGATGAGACGATACCGCCGACCAACAATTCCAGTGAACAGGCGCTGCGGTGGAGTGTGGTCTTTCGCAAGGTCACCCATGGCTTTCGCTCCGATTGGGGCGCGGAGTTGTTCGCCCAGGTGCGCTCGCTGGTAAACACGGCTCGCCGTCAGGGTATGTTTGCCTTCGAGGCCATTTCTCGCGCCCTTACCTCGCAGCAGTCCGATTGGCTACTGAGTTGAGCAATTACAACACAACAAAACGTCCTTCAGCGCAACAGCGGTAGAGCACCTGTAAAAGCCGCGTGTGCTAAGGATTTGAACCTCGGAGTGGAACTCGTTAGAGCAGTATAGTACAGATGAACTTAAAAGCCTGTCGAAAGTCCCCCCGTGCGATCGCCCCCGGCATCATCATCAACTCCTGCGTCAGCGGCCTCAGCGCGGGGTGTGTAGCGGGAGGCCCCCTGTCCCCCGTCACCACCGGCCCGCCGTGCCCTGGCCACCAGCAGGGGCCGCTCTCCCCTATGCGATCGCAACGCCTTGTCGGCTTGGCTCTCCTTCAGTTCAGAGGTGCTAGGGGGGCGGGGGAAGCTGCGATCGCCCCCTTTGCAACGTTGTTTTGGTGCTGTAGCGGCTGCTCGAACCGGATTCCCTCAGTGAGGGGCACCCGTGAGGGGAGCCGCGATCGCAACCTGCCGGAGGGGCTACAGCAGCCCTCCGGGGATTAGTCGTCGAATCTGAACTGGGTCAACCAGTGAGGCCCGCCGCCATTCCTGACTTGTTGTAGCTCGGGCTTGTGCTGGCTCAGGGAACGGGGGTACACACCGGTTTCCCAACACACTCTCAGCTTGGCCTTCCACTGCCGCCCAAAGCTCTCTTTGGCCTTTTCTAGGGCGTAGTATTGGCTGTTCGTCGCTTCAAAGGTGGTGGTGTTCATGGTGTTCATGGTGTTCATGGTGTTCATGGTGTTCATGGTGTTTCGGTGATAGGGGTATCTGCTGTCTCTGTAGCGGTTGGGGAGGCTGCGATCGCAAGGTGCTGTAGCGAGTCGAGGGGATGCGATCGCAATGGCCTTTGGGGTGTGTTTTGCCCTACCCCCAGGGCGAGACGGCTAGGAAAGCTGTGCGAGAAGGTCAGCGGGGAGGACGGATGCTAGGGCTGAGCGGATGTCGCTGTTGCTCATGTGCTTGCCCTTTCCTCTGGAATGCCGCCATTGGAGGTTGACGAGGTTGGCGAGGGTGCGGAGTTTGTTGGTTGCGGTGCCGGTGCTGTTGAGGACGGTCTGCACCTGGTCGGGGTGGATGGCGATTCTCCCGTGGAGAGGCTTCGCCAACGCATGGTCGGAGAAAGCAACGACGCGATCGGGTGCAGGGTTGGTGTGGGAATCTGGGTGCCGTTCATCGGCCTGGGGTAGGGCAGCGCCGCCATCGAGGGGGAGTAGCGATCGGTCAATGCGTAGAGCCAGAGCGTAGGCTTCGGTGGCCCATTCGGCCTCGTAGAAGCGACGAGCGGCCTTGCCTGCTTGGAGGGTATAGAGGCAGGCGAGGAAAGCCAGCCAACCCGCGATCTGGAGCAGGATTGAGAGAGTGCGGTAGACGTCAATGGCGCGATCGCTTCGCAGTGCTTGCCAGGTGTTGCGGGTAGCGGTGGCCAGGATGGTAGCGGCGGTGGCGTAAGGGGCTAGCAGGGGGGTAACGAGTGCTTGGGTGGTGTTCATGGGGAATTGCCTCAGAGTGTGGGGTGAGGAGCCCTCATGGCGCTGAGGGCAGGCGAGTAGCGCTATTCGATGGAGAAGCCGTTGACGGTTTCAGCAGGGGGTTGAAGAGGCTGCTGGTGGCTGCTGAGGTATTGCACATCTCTGGGGTCTAGCCCTAGAGCGAGGTGCTGTTTTACCTCGGGTTGGGGGGTAGCGATGGCGGTGGTCATGGGGTGTTCCTCCCGTTTAGCTGACTACTACATGATAACTTGACTGCAACAAATATGCAATAGCAGTCAGAATAAAGTTTAGGAAGTCACGTTGCAATCCAGAAGCCTTGTAGGGCAGGGCTTTGACGTAATACAACTTCTGTTTTATGTCGTATCCTGTCAGGCATTAAGATATAAGCAGGGATGATATATGGGGCGATCGCGCTTCTTGGAGGCTGAAAGCTTTGAAAAGCCGTGCAAACTGATTGATATAAATCTCTTATATCTCTGCCTTACACACAGTTGTATATATGAAATATTAATATAATAGCAGTCAAAAGAATAGAAATTTTTTATGCAAGTCGGGGATCGCTGGCGATCGCAGCAAGAGACAGAACGGCCAAAAGCCTTTATTTACAAGGGTTTCAGGGTTTTCAGAGGATCGCGATCGCATAATGGGGATCACGCGAAAGGGTATAAAGGTATAAGTAATAGAGATATAAGAATGCTTTATAGGGGTATAGCGGTTGTAGTCTAGCGTTTTTTGGAATTCCAAAAAACGCTAGACTACAACCGCTATACCCCTATAAAGCATTCTT
>NZ_JAYGIH010000087.1:0-19651 GCF_034932455.1 Leptolyngbya sp. CCNP1308
CAATCTTGGCGAAACGCGAAGGATACACTACCTGCTCAGACCGCTACGCCAGCCACAAGTGGTTGACAATCAAGATAATCGCTAAATCCCCCTTAAAAAGGGGGACTTTTACCCCCCTTTTTAAGGGAGGCAGGGGGGGATCTACAGGTGACTAAAGCTACAGCGACTCACTTTTCAAATGCCCGCTTAGGAAAAGGAGCCGTCGTTGAAATAGGAGATCCAGGCGAGGGCCAGTCCGGCGATGGAGAGGTTGATTAGGGGTAGCGCCGTGAGCCCGCAGGCCAAAACGTAGCGGTAGGGAAGGTTAGCAAACACCGGCAGCAGAAACACCAGCCAGCTCAGCAGCAGTGCCCCCATGCAAACAATGGGGAACGTGGCAATGCTAATGGCCAGAGTTACCGTTGCTGGGCTTTCGATCGCCCTGGGGTCGTCGAACATCATCGGCGTCATGAGGGCGGGCAGAAACCCGGCGATCGCGCCGCCGATCAGCAGAACCGTCGCAATAAAAAGAACCATTAGAGCGGTTTTTCGGCGCATGGGGTTTGTTAGAGTGAGGGCCGCTGCCTGGGCCGGGTAGGACAGAACGCGATGTATTCCACAGCTGGCTCAGTGCCCTAACCTAACCGATTCTGAGGTGCTCTGATGAACCAGTCGGGCCAGAAACCTGTTGCCCTTGTCACGGGGGGAGCCCAGGGCATTGGTCTGGGCATTGCTCAACTGCTGCTGACCCAGGGCTGGCGGGTGGCGATCGCCGATGTGAACGAAGCCGCAGGCGCTGCTCTCCCCGAAACCCTATCCCAGTTTGGCGAATCGTTTAGCTTTGTGCCCTGCGATGTGGCTCAGGAGAGCGATGTCGAGCGCTGTGTCGCGGCGACCCTCGATCGCTTTGGCCAGCTCAATGGGCTAGTCAACAATGCTGGCATTGCCAACCCCTACAGCGGCCCCATCGAAAACTTGGCCCTGGAAGACTGGAATCGCTGGATTGGCACCAACCTGACGGGGTATTTTCTGATGGTGAAGCACGCCGTCCGCCACCTGCGCGCGGCCCAGGGTGCGATCGTCAACATTGCCTCGGTTCGCGCCCTTCAGTCTGAACCCGACTCTGAAGCCTACGCCGCCTCTAAGGGGGGCATTGTGGCGCTGACCCACGCCCTGGCCATGAGCCTCGGCCCAGCCATTCGCGTCAACTGCATTAGCCCCGGCTGGATTGATGTCAGTGCCCTAAAACATCCCCCTCAAGAGTCGCATCTCAGCCCCACTGACCACGCCCAGCACCCCGTAGGACGAGTGGGTCAAGCCCAAGATATTGCGGAAATGGCCTACTTTTTGCTGTCGGATCAAGCCGGTTTTATCACGGGGCAAAACATCGTGATCGACGGCGGCATGGGCCGCAAGATGATCTACGAGGAGTAAGCCGAGGCTAGATCAGGTTCAGGGCGGCTAGGCGTTCAAGGGCCATGGCGATCGCGTCCTCCTCCAGTTCGGTGTAGCTAAAGATAAACTCGTGCCCAGGGCTGTGGCCGAGGTACTGAGGGCTGGCGGAGATTAACCCAACACCCACCTCGGCGGCTTTTGCTATCAGGTCTTCATCGGCAATATCGGTCGCAAAGCGCACCATCACGTGCAGCCCGGCGTTTTCGCCCAGTAGCGTGGCGCGATCGCTCCAGTGCTCAGCTAGTGCCGCCACCAGAGCCTGCCGTCGCCGGTCATAGATGCCCCGCATGCGGCGAATGTGGCGTTCTAGATGGCCCTCGGTGATGAAGTCGGCCAGCACCGCCTGCTCTAGGGTCGGCCCCTGGCGATCGGCCAGCCACTTGGCGCGGCTAAACACCGGCACTAAGGCTGGAGGCAGCACCATGTAGCCCACCCGCAGCGACGGAAACAGCACCTTCGAAAACGTGCCCACATACAGCACCGACTGCCCATCCCCCAACCCTTGCAGCGCCGGGATGGGGCGACCGCCGTAGCGGTATTCGCTGTCGTAGTCGTCTTCAAAAATCAGGCTGCCGGTCTGCTCGGCCCAGGCCAGCAGAGCCAGTCGGCGCGGCAGAGACAGCACCGCCCCGGTCGGAAACTGGTGGGACGGGGTGACATACACCAGGCGAATGGGGCCGGGGGTGGCAGCTAGCGCCGTCACATCCATACCCGCCGCATCTACTGGAATCGGGCACAACGTGGCCCCCTGGCTGGCCAAAACGCGGCGAGCGCTGAGGTAGCTGGGTTCTTCTAAGGCCACCCGAACGCCTGGCGACAGCAGCAGGCGCGTGGCGAGGGAAAGCGCCTGCTGGGTGCCATTGGTGATCAAAATTTGGTCGGGATGGCAGTGCACGGCGCGGGCCTGGGCCAGGTAGGCGGCGATCGCCTCTCGCAGCGGCCCATATCCCAGAGGATTGGTCGCGTAGTCGAGCCATTCGGTGCGGCGACAGTGGCGAGACAGCAACTGCCGCCACAGCTCTAACGGGAATCGATCGAGGGCCGGTCGCCCATAGCGAAAGCTCAGGGGCACAGCGGGTTCGGGGCTGGGGCCAGGGTCGATTTGCTCCAAACGACGACCGTAGGCCGACAGGGGCACAGCGGGGATTGGCCCCGCCAGGATAGCGGTTAAGGGAGGCGATCGCAGTAAGTCGTCGGGCAGCTGGTCGCAGACATAGGTGCCGGAGCCCGTCACCGTTTGCAGATAGCCCTCGCTCAGCAGTTGGTCATAGCTCTGGGTCACCGTAGCCCGCGATACGCCTAGACTCTGGGCCAGGGCTCGGGTCGAGGGCAAGCGCTGGCGCGGGGCCAGCCGCCCCTTGAGAATCCCGGCCCGCAGAGCAGCGTAGATCTGCTGGTAGACGGGGTCTGGGATGTGGGGGTCAAGGGCAATGGCAAAATCCATTGGGGTAAACCCGTGGGGGACAGTCAAAGTGGACTGGTTAGCTTAGCCAAAATTGGCTCTTGTGGCTCTCCAATTGTCTGTCTATGCTAAGTCACAACTACGGCTTTTGATGCTTGCCCGGAGTTTGAACCCAGCTATGGTTGTCCCTCCTTCCCTACTCTTTCGCCCCGGCACCCCTGAAGAAGATGCGGCGATCGCCGAGCATTTCTACCGCATGTGGCGCGACCTAGGCGTGGAGGAAAACCACATCCAACCCAACTGGCAAACCTTAGGGCTGGAGTTTATCGATCAGGCTCGGCGCACTTTGAATTACCAGGCCTTTGTCGCTGAGGCTGAGGGAAATATTGTGGGCTCGGTCAGTGGCCAGCGCTTTGCCGGGCTCTATCCCTGGATCGTGTCATTAGACCATCGCCAGTACGGCTACATCTGGGGCGTGTACGTGGAGCCTGCCTACCGCAATCGGGGTGTGGCCACCCGGCTGACCCAGCTGATGGTGGACTATCTCCAGGGCATGGGCTGCACCAAAGTTGTGCTCAATGCGGCCCCCAAGGCGCGATCGCTCTACGAGAAGCTGGGCTTCGGCGAGAGCAACCTGATGGAACTCAATTTCACGTTCTAGGAGGTCTAAATGACGCTTTTGTTGACCCCAGAGTCGGCTTCGATTGCCAACTATCTCATGCCCTCGGCGGTGGTGGATGCCGATCATCCCGCCATTGATGCCCTGGCGCGATCGCTCACCGCAGCGGCCACCTCAACCGTGGAGCAGATCAAGCTTCTGTACGATTGGGTGCGCGATCGCATCGCCCACACCTGCGACATCCAGGCCGTTCCTGTCTCCTGCACCGCCTCCGAGGTGCTGACCCAGGGCCACGGATTCTGCTTTGCCAAGGCCCATCTGCTGGCGGCCCTGCTGCGCCGCTGCGGCATCCCCACCGGGTTTTGCTACCAGCGTCTCGTATTTGACGATGCTCAACCCAACCACCACACCCTCCATGGACTCAACGCCGTCTATCTAGCCGGGCTAGACCGCTGGGTACGGCTCGATGCGAGGGGCAATAAGCCTGGGGTGCAGGCCGAGTTTAATGGCGATGACCATCGCGAACAGCTCGCTTTCCCCATCCGCCCCCACCTCGGCGAAGTTGACTATTCCACCATTTACACCCAGCCCCACCCTCTAGTCGTTGCCGCCCTACAAACCCACCCCACCGCCGCCGACCTGATTGCTCACTTGCCCACTGCCCTGTAGCTCATCCCCCCACCCCCTTACCCATCTACTTCTATGTCACAACAATCCCTCTCCCCTACCTCCCGCAGCCAAGTCAAACGCCTTCCCCAGCGGGCCAGCTACGATCGCACCCAGGTTCACGCCATTCTCGACGAAGGGCTGGTCTGTCACCTAGGTTTTGTCGCCCAGGGGCAACCCTTCGTTATTCCCACCGCCTACGGTCGCCTGGGCGATCGGGTCTACATCCACGGCTCCCCGGCCAGCCGCCTGTTGACCACGCTGGAGCAGGGGGTGGAGGTCTGCCTCACCGTCACCCTGCTCGATGGGCTGGTGCTGGCGCGATCGGCCTTTCACCACTCCATGAACTACCGCTCGGTGGTGCTATTTGGCACCGCCACCCGGGTGGACGATGCCGACGAAAAGCTGACGGCTCTCAGAGCCTTTACCGACCACGTTGTGCCCGGTCGCTGGGATGAGGTGCGCCCTCCCACCGCCCCAGAACTGGCGGGTACGTTGGTGCTGGCCCTGCCCATTGACGAAGCCTCAGTTAAGGTGCGCAGCGGCCCACCCCTCGATGCTGCCGCTGACTATGCTCTGCCGGTCTGGGCAGGGGAAATTCCCCTGGCGGTCACCGCCGCCGCCGCCGTTACCGACCCCCAGTGCTCGTCAGAAGTGGCGATTCCCGACTATGCCCAGCGCTATCGACGGGGATGACACAGCTAAAGAACGACAAGGGTGGCGTGGGAAGAAAGAGCTTCTACCACCAGTTCCAGGTAGCCTGTAACCAGATCGGGCTGGCGGTGAAGGCGTAGCTGGGGCAGGTTGGCGATCGCAATCTCCGCCGTCGTGCGAATTAAGCAGCCCGGCATGATGTGGCCGCCGTAGACTTGGCCCTGGGCATCGGCGATCGCCCCGTGCAGATGCATGCCGTGCCGCGACAGCGTACCGCTGAGGGAAATTAGCTCTAGCGGGCCAGCGATCGCCGTCGCCTCGGTGACAGCCGCGAACCGCAGCGATGCCTGGGTCAAGCTGCCCAACCCCGTGAGAATTACTCCGGCTTCTAACGCTTGGGCCTGGGCAAAGGCTTGCAGCTCTTGTTTGAGATCTTGGCCCGGAGTAAGGCGGAGGCAGTGGGTTTGCATGGGAGAGAGCAATTTTAGATTTTGAATTTTGGATTTACGGGCGGACTTTGTTTATGCCACGAGCTACGCCATAGACGGTTCCCCAATCCAAAATCGCCAATCCAAAATCCAAAATCCCTCACGCCGTCGCCTCACCATCCTGCGCTTGCTGGCTAGGGCGAGCCTCAAAGGCAGGGCACACCCCGTCGGGGCTAACTTGCAGTCCATAGAGGGGAGAATCAGCGCCACGGCAGCGCCCCTCTCGCTGGTAGCGACAGGTTTGACAACTGGGGGGCTGCCAGGGGGCATCGCTATTGGTCACCGTGCGCAGTAAATCTCGCTGGGTGAGGCCTTTAATCACCAGGTCGTTGCCCTGCCAGCGGGCTTGCACCAGGCCGGTGTCAGACAGAGCCGTCCAGCGGGGGTCGATGGTGAGGTCTTCGGGCAGCAGCAGCAGCACGCTGTCGTCAACCTGGGTGATTTCGCCCTCAAAGACGGGGTCAGGGGCGGCGGGCTGAATGAAGCGATCGCCGATGGGAAACTCTACCTCTTTGCCCGCCGAGGGCAGGTGGAGCTGGTAGCGGGTTTGCAGCTCCTCTAGCCCAGCCAGGTCGGCCAAGTTGGCGGGCTTACCGTGGACAAAGGCCACGTGCTGGGGCCGCAGGTTGTGGATCAGCTGGGTGGTGCCGACGCGATCGCTGTGGGTGGTGAGTTGGTAGGTGTCGAGCTGTACCCGCTCAGACTCTAGCTCGGGGGCCAGGGTTTGCAGCCAGCCCAGAGTAGAGCTAGCGTCGGTGCTGGGTGTACCCAGCACTGTGTCGGCGATCGCGGTGGCAAAGGAATCGGGCAGCAGCACCGTCCAGGGCTGGGCCGAGGCGCGGCAGTGGTCGCTGAGGTCGGCCTCCCGGTGGGCGATCAAAATGCAGGGGCGCTCTCCATCGGGATGGCCGTCTACACCCAGTCGCCGCACGCGGGGCAAAATGCGCTCATCCCAGAATAGGGGCTGGTGGCGGGCAAAATTTTGCACGCTGCTGGGGAACTCAGACATCAGCTCTAGATACAGGTCGCAGCCCGCCGCCACGGTTTCATCGACCCAGACGGTAATGTCTTGCCCCGTGAACTGGTAGTGGCTGCGCAACAGCATCACCAGTTCTTGACCAATGCCGAGAGTGGGGGTGGGCAGCAGCACCGATCGCCCCTGCTGCACCAGACCGTGGAGCGTGCTGGCCAGCAAATTTTCCTGCTGACGGCGGTGGGGGTGGCGGGCTGTACCGGCGCTACCTTCGATGATTAGCACGTCCGGCTTGAGGCCCCGCAGAGCCTCCAGGGGCAGGCCATCCACCAGGCGCGAGTTGGACATAAAAAAGTCGCCCGTGAAAAACACCGTGTAGGGGCGCTGGGGCGAATGGTAGGTAAACAGGGCGCAGGCGGCCCCCGGCAAATGGCCAGCAGGCCAGATCTGCACCGTTAGGTCGTCGGCCAGGCTAATCGGGGTCTGCCAGGGCAGCGCTTGACACAGGTGCGGCGGCACATCCCCCCCCAGCCAGTTGAGGGGCAAGAGCTGGGCGGTCACCTCGCTGCCGTAGATGGGCACCTGGGGAAAGGCTTGGCTAAACGACCAAAGCCCGCGCGCGTGGTCGCTGTGGGCGTGGCTGCAAAACAGCAGGTCAGCCGTGGCGATGCGATCGCGGGCCGATTCCAAAGCTGCCAGATCTCGCAAGCCGCAGTCGATCACAATACGCCGTGGCCCCATGCGCAGCTCTAGGCACAGCCCTTCTTGGCCATGACCCGCACCAAACGGAAGGCAGACCAGATTACTCACGGGATGGTGAACACCCTAGCGGCAGCGGCACAGCGAGGCCGGAGAAAAGGGCCAACATGCTGAGGCGGCCTAGTGGGCCGAACCGTTGCCGTGGTAGTCATCGCTGTCGTAAAAGCCGTTTTTGGTGCCGAAAAAGAGGGTGGCAACCACAAACAGCCCGGTAAGCACAGCCAGTACGAGTTTGATATCCATGGGAACAGTGGTGATGATAAAAGAGCTTATGGTATCGGAGGCTTCGTTGTGAGTCATCTTAGCAAGCCTGTCTCGGAGGACATTATAAAACTTTGTAATCAGTCCGCTGTTATCGCCCCCGACTGGCTGGGGCGATCGTCCTTAGAGGTGGCCCCCGACCTGTTGGGCTGCCGCCTGGTGCGCCGCTGGGCCGATGGTCGCCAGCTCAGTGCCACCATTGTTGAAACCGAAGCCTACACCGAGGGCGACCCCGCCTGCCACGCCTACCGCCGCGAAACGCCCCGCAACCGGGTGATGTTTGGCCCGCCAGGGTTTAGCTACGTGTATTTGATCTACGGCGTCTACCACTGTTTTAATGTGGTGACGGATGGCGATCGCACCCCCAGCGCCGTCCTGATCCGCGCCGTTGAACTCGACACCATTCCCCCCTGGCTAGCGGAATACCGAGCGGAGAAACCTACGCGCTGGGGGGCAGGCCCCGGTAAGCTTTGCCTCTTGCTGGATATCAACCGCACCCTCACCGACCTGCCCCTGACTCCCGCCACGGGTCTCTGGCTGGAGTATCGAGATGCTGCCTGGCAGCAGCGGGTGGCAGCGGGGGCAGTCGCTTTTACCCAAACCACCCGCATTGGCCTCACCCAGGGAGCCGACCTGCCCTGGCGCTGGTACGTCACTGGGTCAAAGGCGGTATCAAAGCGTTAGCCACGCGCCTGGGGCACACTCTCGGGCTAGGGCGATATGGGAATTGTTATACCTGCTCCACCTGCTCCGTCCGCTCGACTTGCAGACCCCGATCGATCGACTAAGCGCTCTAGGGCGTCGGCCTGGCGCTCTAACTGCTGGGTTTGCTTTTGCATCTCTTCCATCTGCCGGGTTTGAGATAAGGCTCTACTGGTATCGGGGGTAAAAAACTCGCAGCCCGACAGCAATAAGCTGCAAAGCAGCGCCAAAGCTAAAAAAATACGCATCGGTTTAAATACCCTTAAATCACCCGGCTAAAGAATCACCCGGCTAAAGCACCCAGTCAGTCAATAGGAGCCGGTAAGTCGCTAAGTTTGGTGCTAAGTCTGGAGTCATAGCAAATGCGCTAGAGGATCTAGCTCAATGGATCGAGCACCACCTTTAGGTTGATGCTGCCAGAGCCGAACTGAAATCTATCCTGGGGTCAGTTCTGGCCTGGGGGTTGGCCTAGGTTGTGGGTTCAAGGGCAGAAGGGGCTTCAGCGAGGGACTTTTGGTAGGTCAGGTGGGTTTCTTTGATGGTGAATCCCGCCGATTCGTACAGCCCCATGGCCTGGCTGGGGTTTTGGCTATCGACCCCCAGCAGCGCTGTATCCATTCCCGCTGCTTGGAGCTGGTGCAATCCCTGGAGCAGCATGGCCCGCGCTAGCCCCTGGCGGCGATAGCCCCGCCGAGTGCCTAGGATATGAATCCACCCTTCTTTGCGGTTTTTTAGGGTGTTTTCTTCATGGTCAATGGCACCGCCGCAGAACCCGGCTAGGGCGCCATCGGGGGCTACGGCAACCCAGTCAAATTCGGGTTGGTAGGTGGGGTAGGTGAGGCGAAACTGGCGGTCCTCCAGGGTCATGGGCGTAAAGTGCCAGTGATCGACAAAGCTCTGGTTGAACATCTCCACCCAGGCAACGGCCTCGTCAGCGTTGGTCGGGCGCGAGGTAAAGCCCTCGGGGAACTGGGACTGGGGGATCGGGTCGAGCAGCGATCGCGCCATGGTGTGAAATTGGCGAATCATCTCGTAGCCCGGTGTCTGGTAGATAGCCCGGTAGTAGGGCGCATCGGCTCTGGTTCCGGCGAAGAGTTTAGCGGGTCGCTGCGCTGCTTTAGCCTGCGTGCGAACCTGCTGCTCAGCCCAGGTAAGCAGTTCGGCTTCTAGGTGAGCGCCGCGATGGTCGGGGTGGACGAAGACCCCCACCCAGCCTTCCAACGCCTCGGTGGGCACGTCGGTAGGGTCATCAATCCAAAGGGCAACCAAGCCCACCAGTTCACCCTCGGGGGTTTCCCAAAGCTGGCGCTGGTGGGTGCCGCCCGGAGGTGGATGGTCGAGGCGGCGCTGCAAGTCGGCCAGGGTAGAGGTGTTGTTGAGCTGGTCAACCTGTTCACAGAGTTCGTAAAAGGCGGCGATCGCAGGCAAATCGGCATGGCCCGTGCTGGGGCGCGACTGCGTTGAAGTCAGCAGTTGATGGGGCATAGATGCAAAAGATTGGGGGCTTTAGAACGGCTACATCTGGGGAAGTGCCAATTCCTGATTGGGGCTTCCCTTAACCAAGGCTTACGATTTACGCCATAAGTTAGAGAGGGATTTATCCTCGGGGGTTAGCCAGGGATTTATCCTGAGGTTGCACCTGGTTGACCTTGGAACAAATTTTGAGCCTATGAGTATTCAAACCGTATCCACACAGCCCTATAGCGACCAAAAGCCCGGCACCTCGGGCCTGCGGAAAAAAGTTAAGGTTTTTCAGCAGCAAAACTATCTAGAAAACTTTGTTCAGGCGATTTTTGACAGCCTGGAGGGCTATCAAAACCAGACCCTGGTGGTGGGCGGCGATGGCCGCTACTACAACCGCGAAGCGATTCAGATCATTCTCAAAATGGCGGCGGCCAACGGCTTTGGCCGGGTGCTGGTGGGCCAGGGGGGCATTCTCTCGACCCCAGCGGCCTCCTGCATCATTCGCAAGAACAATGCCTTTGGCGGCATCATTCTCTCGGCCAGCCACAACCCCGGCGGCCCCGACGAAGACTTTGGCATTAAATACAACACCGGCAACGGCGGCCCCGCCCCTGAAGGCATCACCGATGCCATTTACGATCGCAGCAAAACCATCACCGAGTACAAAATTCTCGAAGCCGCCGCTATCGACCTCGATCGCATCGCCATCCACAGCCTGGGTCAAACCACCGTCGAGGTAATCGACTCCGTCAGTGACTACGGCGCACTGATGGAGACCCTGTTTGACTTTGGCCAAATCAAGCAGCTGCTCTCCGGTGACTTTCGCTTCTGTATGGATTCGCTGCACGCGGTCACCGGCCCCTATGCCAAGGCCCTGTTTGAGCGCAGGCTGAGTGCTCCGGCAGGCACCGTGGTCAATGGCGAACCGCTAGAAGACTTTGGCGGCGGCCACCCCGACCCCAACCTGGTCTACGCCCACGACCTAGTGGAGGTGATGTTTGGCGACAATGCCCCCGACTTTGGCGCGGCGTCGGATGGGGACGGCGATCGCAACATGGTGCTCGGCAGCAATTTTTTTGTCACCCCCAGCGACAGCCTGGCGGTGCTGGCCGCTAACGCCACCCTAGTACCCGGCTACCGCAGCGGCCTGGCCGGGATTGCCCGCTCCATGCCCACCAGCCAGGCCCCCGATCGCGTCGCCGAAAAGCTGGGCATCGACTGCTTTGAGACACCCACCGGCTGGAAGTTCTTTGGCAATTTGCTGGATGCGGGCAAGGCCACCCTCTGCGGCGAAGAGAGCTTCGGCACCGGCTCCAACCACATCCGCGAGAAGGACGGGCTGTGGGCGGTGCTGTTCTGGCTGAATATTCTCGCCGCCAAGGGCCAGTCGGTCGAAGAAATCGTCAAAGAGCACTGGGGTACCTACGGGCGCAACTACTACTCGCGCCACGACTATGAGGGGGTAGAGAGCGATCGCGCCAACACCCTGATCGCGAATCTGCGCCAGGGCTTGAGCGGGATGCCCGGCAAAACCTTCGGCCCCTACACCGTGGACTACGCCGACGACTTTGCCTACACCGACCCAGTGGATGGCAGCGTCGCCACCAAGCAGGGTGTGCGAATCGGCTTCACCGACGGCTCGCGGATTGTCTACCGGCTGTCGGGTACGGGGACTTCGGGCGCTACTCTGCGGCTCTATGTAGAGCGCTATGAGGCAGACCCGGCCAAGCACAACCAGGACACCCAAGCGGCTCTAGCCGACTTGATTTCCCTCGCCGACGAGATCGCTCAGATCAAGACGCTGACCGGGCGCGATCAGCCCACGGTGATCACCTAGGGATTCAGACCTCCGAGGTTTTCAAAACCTCGGAGGTCTAGGCGCTTCTGTTAGTCTACTGGCCGATCGCGCCTCAGCAGGCTAAACACCTCTCCCTGTTCTGGGGTAATCAAAATCCCGGATGGTGGAATAGTGATCAACTGGCTCCAGGTAGCCTGCTCAGCGTAGGTCAATACATGCAGCAGGTTGATGGTCGCTCGCACGCCCTCCGGCGAGCCGATCACCAAATGGCGCAATCGCTCGCGCCCCGGCTGGGGGCTGGGGTTGGCAAGACGCAGGGGACTCAGATCCCCGAGTTCTTCAAGAACTCGGGGATCTTGGCGGGTAAAACACAACATGGTTGAGGGATTCCTTTTTTGAGGGTGGGTAAGGAATCCCAAAAACTTAGCCGCCCCAGACGTTGTGCAGTTCGGGGCGGCCTGGGCAATAATAGCCCTAGCCTCCGAGACAGCTCGTACCTGTCGGAGGGGTTAGCCGCTGGTTGGTGTTGCAAGCACCTTCCAGTGGCGTTTGACTAAATTTTTGGGAAGCACAGCTGCACGCACACAGCCATTCAGCAAAAATACCCCATTCTTTAGCCGAGCGCAAGTTAAAAATGCTACAGGTTTGGAGGGCATTTCATCGGGCGATGACATCGCTTAACGAATGGGTAGCACCCGTGGAGGGTGCGCCGTTACTGCCGTTGAACAATGCGAGATCTACGCCTCCCCGTAGGGGCGAATGGCATTCGCCCGATGCAAGGTCTTTGCTGAAATCCGGCTCACCAAAACCTCTTTGGTTACCCATAATGGGGCTGGGCAAACACCGTTTGCCCCTACAGAGCTCAAGACCCTTGCTTTTGCCGCAAGTCTTCCAGATTTTGCCGAACCGTTTCAGTTCGTGGATGCTCGTCGCCCAACACTCGTTTGCGTATTGCTAAAGCCGCTTGATAGAGGGGTTCAGCCTCGCTATAACGACCTTGATTGCTGTAGAATGTCGCCAGATTGTTGAGACTGTGGGCCACGTAGGGATGCTCGTCACCAAACAGTCGTTTTTGCATCTCCAAAGCCACTTGGTAAAGAGTTTCAGCCTCGTCGTAGCGGCCTTGATTATCGTAGAGATAGGCCAAATCATACAGGTCAATAGCCACATGAGGATGCTCGTTGCCTAACAGCCGTTTGCGCAGCGCTAGAGCTTCTTGAAAGAGGGGTTCGGCCTCGCTGTAACGGCCTTGATTTCTATAGAGCCTTGCTAAGGTGTTGAGACTGAGGGCCACTTGGGGATGCTCGTTGCCCAAAAGCCGTTTGCGCAACGATAGAGCTTTTTGAAAGAGAGGTTCAGCCTCGCTGTAGCGACCTTGATAAGTGTAGAGCAACGCTAGATCGTTCAAGCTACCGGCAACAGAAAGACTCTCGTCGCCTGATAGCCGTCTATACATCGCTAGAGCTTTTTGAAGGAGAGGTTCGGCCTCGCTGTAGCGGCCTTGCTCGTTGTAGAGCCCCGCTAGATTTCTAAGACTACCGGCCACATAGAGATGCTCGTCGCCCAGTAGCCGCTTGCATATTGCTAAGGCCGCTTGATAAAGGGGCTCGGCCTCGTTGTAGCGACCTCTCCAATACAGATGAATGGCGATCGCATTAAGGAGTCCTCCAGTCGATTCAGTTTCAATCGCAAAGCGTTGTTGCCAACCGATTAAAGCCAGGGCGTGGGGCAGCAAGCAATCGCACACCAACCAATTCGCAAACTCAGGGTATGGAAACACCTCATTCATTGCCTCCAGCAGTTGCCGCACCAAACCTTCCTGCTCCGTATCATCCAGCCCATCACGAATCACCTCCTGCACCAGCCGATGCACGCTAAAGGTTTGCTCCTCCACATTGCGCACCACCAGCGAAAACCGCCCCGCTTCTCGCAGCAGCGCCATATACTCCAGCGGCTCGGCCAGGGCACTCTGCAACGGCTCCTCAAACGCTGCCGCATTGCCTTTAAACACCTCTTCCGGAATGCCATCCGGGGCCAAAAACGCACACAGATTCAGCAACGCCGCCACCGCCGGTAGTCGCTGGCTCGCCACCTGCACCGCCAGCCCAAACGTAATCGTCACCGAAGGGTGGTCGAGAGCGTTGTCTCCCCGCTGGGCCAACAGTCGCGGCCCAGCCGTTTTGTAAAGCCGCAAATATTCCTGCAAGCTAGAGGGCGTTTCTAAAATGTAGGCCCCCGCCTGGTCTAGGGCTAGCGGTAGGCCATCCATCTGCGCGCACAGCGCCAGCGCCAAAGTTTGATCGGCCTCCGTAGCCTCTTGCCAGGTGCCCTCTTTACCCACCCTGCCACTGCGCCGCAGCAAAAACAGCGCCCCTTCCTGCGGTGGCATCTTTAGCACCGCCACGCACACCGCCAGCGGGCGCGTCTCCGAGGCGCGAGTGGTCAGCAAAACATGGCCCTGGTTGCACAGCACCAGCCAATCTCGCACCAGCTCCAGGTGGTCGGCATTGTCTAGCACCAGCAGCCAGCCAGCGTTTGTGCTCAACCAGCCCTTCACCGCCTGCACCACCACCGCCTGGTCGGTCTCCTGGCTCAGCGCCAGCCCCAGGTCTTGGGCCAGGGCAGTCAGCCCCGACATCAGCTCATCCTGCGTTTCGGCCCGCACCCACAGCATAGCGCTGTACTGCCCTCGGTAGCGATGGGCATATTCCGCCGCCGTCTGCGTTTTGCCCACGCCGCCCAACCCGCTCAGCGCCGCTGGCTCCCCAGCCGTAAGGGCTTGGTGAACCTGCTCTAGCAGTTCCTCTCGTCCCGTAAAAAACGGGTTCCGGCGCGGAGCCAAAAATAAGGGGCCAGCATTGGCGGTGTTGAGTGCAGCGGGGTTAGGTTCTCCCAAAATCTCGCTCAGCAGTTCTTGCACCACCGCCAGCCCTGGGCCGCCCGTGCCCTCTGCCCACTGCAACAAAATAGAGGTGCGATTTCCCTGGGCGGCAATGTCAGGAGGAATAATGCCTGGTGGCGGATTCAGGCTAAAGGCCAACTCCCCAAACTGCGGCCCCGGTAACCCGTTCAGCGTGCGAATAAGGTTAAGCCGTTGAATGGCCGATAGCTTGGGCGGTTGAGAAGCTGCGCCAGAGGTCATAGGGTCGCCGTAGAGCCTGCCCCAAAGATAACCCAGTTGTTCGGCTCCGCTGGCTACGCAACCCTATCTTTGAATTCATCCGCCTGCTAAGCCAGACCTCCGAGGTTTTGAAAACCTCGGAGATCTAGGATAGAGGCTACTCATCCAACATGAGAGCTTTCAGGTTCGTCGCAAAATCTCTGCTCATGGCCGGTAGATGTTGATCATCAGGCTTCAGAAACGCCTGATACGCTGCCTCAGACGTCAACTGTTGCCGTATAACCTCCAGCTTTGGCAAAGTGCCCGATCGCAGCCCTGCATAGTCCAAATAGCTAGAAAACTCCCAATTCTGGGGATGGGCCACCAGCCCAGCTTTCACCGGGTTGAGGTGGATGTATCGGGTCAGATGGTACAAATACTCGTCACTATCCACCGCAATCGCCTGAAACTGGCCCTGAAAAACAACCCCCACCCGGTTGTAGCGTCGATTCATCGCTTTGGTGTAGGCCACCGATAGCCGCATCATCGCTCCAGATACTGCACTGGTTTTACACTGCACCAGCAAATGATAGTGATTTGGCATTAAGCAATAGGCCACCACATCCAGCGCTTGCTCAATTAAATAGAGGCGGATCAATCGCAAAAAGTGCAGATAGTTTTCTCGCTCAAAGAAGATGAGATTGCGATCGTTGCCGCGATTGTAAAGATGGTAGTAATGCCCTGGCTGGAACGGAAGATCTCGACGCGGCATAGAGAATGACCGGATGCACCATGACCTTAGCGTTCCCAACCTAGACCTCCGAGGTTTTGAAAACCTCGGAGGTCTGATCTAGCGGTGCGAATCGCAGAACTTAAGCTGATGGTAAAGAATGAATGCCTAACGATGGGCAGGGGCAAGGCCCTTTGCCCATCCTACGCACAAGGGAAACTCTTTCCTAGAAATGTCCTTAGGAGGCAAGGGTATGCTGTTGGCAGAGGGGTAGAGTCTCCACCGACGGTATCGTCTCTGGTCCAACATTACGTCAACGACATTCCTATGAATTTTTCTACCCTTAACCGTCCCCTATTTTTGGCCGCCAATTATCCCCCTCACAGGGCCTGGAAGTTCTGTTCCCTCTGGGTTGGCCTGACGGTTTTAGGCTGTGGATTAGCCACAATTAGCATCCCCGTTGAGCAACCCCGAATCACCCCCTATGTTCTGGGAGCTGCAGTCGGTCTCTTGCAGGGTTCAATGCTGCGTTTGGGGGCTTCGGGGACAGTGCGATGGACCCTGGCCACTATGTTAGGGGTAGTGCTGAGCAGAATGGTGCGGCCTTATATTGCCTTTCACAGCAGCTTAATCATGAGTGGAGCCATTGGGGGCCTGATAATCGGTGGTATTCAGGGGCTGGTCTTTTATACCCAGATTCCTGGCATGGCCTGGTGGGTTTTAATTCAAGTCATTAGCGGTGCGGTTAGCTGGGGGCTGGGCTGGTTTATTTTGAGTTCTGTTAGCCGAGCTATCGGCCATACACCCACCGGGTTGGTTTTGACCAGCTCTGTTGCGATCGCCACGATGTGGGGTATTTCTGCCACCATGACAGGTATGGTGATGTATCGGTTGCTGGCTCTACGCCATGGTCGCCGTACGCCATTGCCCCCCTCTAAATCATGATGGGTCCGGGCGTTGCTGCTGTTGCCCTCGACCCGATGTAGGTAGGCGTGAATCAGGCAGGCATTGCGATCGCAGTAAGGCTGCACCAGGCCGTGAGCGGTATCACACTCCCCTGCTTTGTCGAGGGCTAAGGCTTTGTCCAGCGTTGTCGAACCTTAAACCTTTCCTAGCCTAAACCCGTTCACTACCTGGCTCCTTTACAGTGACAGAAACAGACATCGCAGCTTAGGACGTTCCTACGTTCTGCCTCTGTTCAGGAGCCCCCATGACAACAATACCCATCGGCTGCCCCACGGTCGATATTGAGGACGATCGCACTGGTCTGAGCGTAGAGACCCTGCGTCGGGCGCTGGCCGACAACCTGTTTTACATCCAGGGCAAGTGGCCCGAGGTGGCCAGCCAGAACGATTTTTACCTGGCCCTGGCCTATACGGTGCGCGATCGCATGATGCAGCGCTGGCTAAACTCCACCCGCAACTACCTGAGAAAAGAGGTGCGGGTCGTCACTTACCTATCGGCGGAGTTTTTGCTGGGGCCGCACCTGGGCCGCAACCTGCTCAACCTGGGCATTACTGCGCCAGTCAAGCAGGCGGTGCAGGAGTCGGGCCTTGACCTTGACGAGCTGATCGCCCAGGAAGAAGAACCCGGTCTGGGCAACGGCGGCCTCGGTCGCCTGGCGGCCTGCTATATGGAATCCCTCGCCAGCCTGCAAATTCCGGCGATCGGCTACGGCATTCGCTACGAGTTCGGCATTTTTGACCAGCAGATTCGCGACGGCTGGCAGGTCGAAATTACCGACAAATGGCTCCAGTACGGTAACCCCTGGGAGATCGCCCACCCCCAAGAGGCCGTCACCGTAGGGATGGGCGGCCACACCGAGAGCTATACCGACTCCGATGGCCGCTTCCGCAAGCGCTGGATTCCCGGTAAGCAGGTCAAGGGCATTCCCTACGACACGCCGATTCCTGGCTACCGGGTCAACACCGTCAACACCCTGCGGTTGTGGAAGGCCGAGGCAGTGGAGTCCTTCGACTTCCAGTCCTTTAATGTGGGCAACTACTACGGCGCGGTCGATAGCAAAGTCACCTCCGAGAATATCTCCAAGGTGCTCTACCCCAACGACGAGCAAATCGAGGGCAAGCAGCTGCGCCTAGAGCAGCAGTTTTTCTTTGTCTCCTGCGCCCTACAGGATATGATTCGCATTCACCTGGCTTCGGGCCGCACCCTCGACAGCTTTCACGAGAAATTTGCCGCCCAGCTCAACGACACCCACCCCGCCGTCGGCGTGGCCGAGCTAATGCGCCTGCTGATCGACGAGCACGGCATTGAGTGGGAGGCGGCCTGGCAGATCACCCAAAACACCTTTGCCTACACCAACCACACCCTGCTGCCCGAAGCCCTGGAGCGGTGGCCGCTGTCGCTGTTTGGCGGCCTGCTGCCCCGCCACCTGGAAATTATCTTTGAAATCAACCACCGGTTTATGGATCAGGTGCGGGTGCAGTACCTCAACGACCCGGCCAAACTCTCTAGCCTGTCGCTAATTGACGAGTCGGGGGAGCGCTACGTGCGCATGGCCAACCTGGCCAGCCTGGGCAGCCACGCCATCAACGGGGTCGCCGCCCTGCACAGCGAACTGGTCAAGCAGACCATTCTCAAAGATTTCCACGAGCTGTTTCCGGGCAAAATTTGCAACGTTACCAACGGTGTCACCCCCCGCCGCTGGATTGCCCTGGCCAACCCCCGCCTGGCCGCTCTCTACACCGAGAAACTGGGCGACGGCTGGCTACAGGATATGGAAAAGCTGCGATCGCTCGAATCCTGCGCCGACGACCCCGGCTTTCGCCAGCACTGGCGGCAGATCAAGCGCGATATCAAGCAAGATCTGGCCACCTACATTCACCAGCGCACCGGCATCGGGGTCAGCCCCGACTCGCTGTTCGACGTGCAGGTGAAGCGCATCCACGAGTACAAGCGCCAGCACCTCAACGTGCTGCACATCATCACCCTCTACGAACGGCTGCGGCAGAACCCTGATCTGGATATTGCCCCCCGCACGTTTATTTTTGGCGGCAAGGCAGCCCCTGGCTACCACATGGCCAAGCTGATGATTAAGTTCATCACCGCCGTGGGGGACGTGGTGAATAATGACGCGGCGATAGGCGATCGCCTCAAGGTGGTCTTTTTGCCCGACTACAACGTCACTCTGGGCCAGCGGGTTTACCCCGCTGCCGACCTCTCCGAGCAAATTTCTACCGCCGGCAAAGAGGCCTCGGGCACCGGCAACATGAAATTCTCCATGAACGGTGCCCTCACCATCGGCACCCTCGATGGGGCCAATGTGGAAATCCGCGAGCTGGTAGGCGACGACAATTTCTTTCTCTTTGGCCTGGTTACCGAAGAGGTGATGGCCCTCAAAGCCAGCGGCTACAACCCCGCCGACTACTACCACCGCAACCCCCAGCTCAAGGAGGTGATTGATCTGATCAACTGCGGCTACTTTGCCAAGGGCGACGGCAGCCTGTTCAAACCCCTCACCGACAACCTGCTCTACCACGACCCCTACCTGCTGCTGGCCGACTACCAGGCCTACATCGACGCCCAAGACCGCGCCAGCGCCGCCTACCAAGACCAGGAAAACTGGTCGCGCATGTCGATCCTCAACGCCCTGCGGATGGGCAAATTTTCCAGCGATCGCTCCATCCGCGACTACTGCCAGAAGATCTGGAAAGTCGAACCCGTCGCGATCGAGCTGAAGGAATACGTCCAAGCTCAGGCGGGGCTGAAGGTGTAGGTGGGTAAGTGATACTAAATCCTTACCGGGCGCGACGGCGAATACATTAGCCCTATGCCCCGCCGACTCAGCGGGTTGGACTAGACCTTGCTCAGTAGCTCTGCGCCCTTGGGGTCGATCGCAGCCGGTGCCCGGCTAATCCCCGGCAGCAAGTTCTCTACCAGGGTGTGGCTTTCTTCGAGCAGGTAGTTTAAGAATGCCTGGGAGACCACCGAGAGCTGCTTGCCCGCCAGGTGGGCCACATACCAGTGGCGATCGATGGGGAAGTGGTCTACATCGAGAATGGCGAACTCGCCTCGGGTGCCTTCAGAAATAATGGTGTGCAGCGAGAGCACCGAGATGCCCAAACCGCCTGCGATCGCCTGTTTGATCGCCTCGTTGCTGCCCAACTCCAGCCGCACCTTCACATTCACATCGTGCTCGGCAAACAGCTTTTGCACCGCGTGGCGGGTGCCCGACCCCGGCTCACGCATGATGAACTGCTCACCGTTGAGGATATGAATGGGCGATCGCGGTTTGCCCACCAGCGGGTGATCCTGCGGCCCCAGCACCACCAGGGGGTTTTCGAGAAAGGGGTAAATCTTCAGATCGGGCTGCTCGGGCGGGGTACTGATGATGTAGAGGTCATCGTCGTTGTTGGCCATGCGCTCTTGAATCTGCTGGTGGTTGGTCACCTTCAGCGAGATATCAATACCGGGGAAGCGCTGGCAAAATGGCCCCAGCAGTCGGGGCACAAAGTATTTAGGGCTTGCTGAGAAAGTACCAAAAGCCAAGCGGAAAGGGTGATTCAGGGTGATTGAGAGCTGCTAAAGTGCAAGGAAAATAGTGCACTGCCGCTGAAATCCTTGGACGCAGAGACCGATGT
>NZ_JAYGIH010000088.1:0-19000 GCF_034932455.1 Leptolyngbya sp. CCNP1308
AATCACTCAGAAGCTCGTACTGGTCTCGGGTTAGGTTGCTGGGGTAGTCTTTACTCATCGTCTCACTCCGGCATTGCTGACATTCATCTGCAACTTATACGGAGTGAGCTTTTTTACTCAAGCCCTAGCTTTTCAAACACCCTCTTACTGATTTAATTCCGTAATCCTACTGAAGGGGATTTTCGAATCCAAAAGCTAGCTTGTTAAAAGCTAGTGTCCAAATCCCTCTTCGAGTCTAGTCTCTAGCTTTTTTGGGGGATTCACGGACTTATTTGTGACTTATGCACAAATAATTCGTACCTTCTGAAGAGTCTATTTCGTCAACCAAATACCGAGCCACGATGCGTCAGCGATTCCAAACCTGGCACGATGTCATTTGGCTATCGACAGCTGCATAGGAGTGACACTCAATCACCGTCATCCACATAACTGATACCCAGAACGTATTGACAACATTCAGCCACTTACAACTGGTAATTGCAGATGATAAGAGGCAATTATGATGCAACCGACTAGTCCTCAGCTAATCTTAATTGTCGATGATAACCTCACCAACCTAGAGGTGATGTCCAAAATATTGAATGATGCCGGGTACGAGGTTGCGATCGCCTTATCTGGAGAACGAGCAATTCGGCAAATACAACACAGTCCCCCTGACCTCATCCTTCTTGATATCATGATGGCTGGGATTGATGGCTATGAAACCTGCCAACTGATTAAAAAGAACTCTGAATGGGCTTCAATTCCAATCATCTTTATGACGGCATTGGCAGATACTAGCAATAAGGTCAAGGGTTTTGAGCTAGGAGCAGTGGACTACATTACAAAACCCTTTCAAGAACAAGAATTACTTGCCAGAGTTAAAACACATCTCCGTTTAAAACAAACGGAGATGCATCTCCGTGAGAGTGAAGCGCGGATAGAAAGAATTCTTAACTCCTTGGAAGAAGTCGTATGGTCTGCAACACTTGATTTATCCCAATTTATATTTCTCAATCCCGCAGTAAAAAAAATTTTTGGTTATTCCGCCAACGAGCTAATTGCTGCGCCCCACCTCTGGTTTGATATGGTGCATCCCGAGGATAAAGCCCTTCTGAAGCAAGCGTTTCAGCTTCTTAAGACACAATCCTCTATCAGTCTTGAATATAGAATTTTTAACACAACTGGAAATATACGATGGCTTAAAATCCGAGCCCAAATAGATGGTAGCTACCATGAGAGGCAAGCGGATCGAGTCGATGGGATTATAATTGATATAAGCGATCAAAAATGTGTTGAAAATCAGTTGATTCATGAAGCCAACCATGACAACTTGACTGGATTAGCCAATCGCAATAATTTCATTTTCCAAGTTAATCAACTTCTAAATTCTATCAAAAAATGTCCTGGCGAGAATTTTGCGGTTTTATTTATCGATTTAAACCGTTTTAAGAGTATTAATGATAGCCTTGGCCACTATATTGGCGATCAACTATTGCAACAGGTTGCTAAGCGCTTACAACAGTCCCTGCGCCCTTTTGATCTCATAGCTCGACTTGGTGGGGATGAATTCACTGTTCTTCTGAAGAATCTTTCAAATCCGGAAGATACCATTACTATTTTAGAACGCATTCACTCCCAATTGAACGAAGCATTTGAGATTGAAGATCAAATCCTCTTTACATCCGCAAGTATAGGAATTGTAATCGCTGGCTCAAACTACTCCAATGCCGAAGAACTTCTACGAGATGCTGATATTGCAATGTATAAGGCAAAAAAAATGGGGAAGTCTTGTTCTCAGCTCTTTAAACATTCCATGCATGTTGAAACCGTCCGTCATCTCGAACTTGAGCGCGATTTAAGGATAGCACTGAATCGCCAGGAAATTACACTCCAATATCAGCCCATTGTGAATCTACAAACTCAGCGCATGATCGGATTCGAAGCTCTAGCTCGATGGAAGCACCCCCAGAAAGGATATATTGCTCCAGAAGTCTTCATTCCTATCGCTGAAGAAAGTAGCCTAATCGTTAGTTTAGGAGAGCAGGTTCTTTGGCAAGCCTGCTCTCAATTAAAACAGTGGAAAACTCGTTTTCCAGAAGTGTCTACTTATACCATGAGTGTCAACCTCTCTGGCAGGCAACTCCAAAGCCCTGGTTTTATCGACACTCTGGATGAAATCTTGAATGTCAATGAAATTCCTGGACATCAATTGATACTGGAAATTACCGAAAGTCTCCTCATGGATAACCATGAGCCTCTATTAACCCTTTTCAATAGTCTTTTAGAACGGGGAATCAAGCTTAGTCTAGATGATTTTGGGACAGGATATTCCTCATTGAGTTATCTTCACTGTTTTCCTTTGAATGAACTCAAAATCGATCGTTCTTTTATTAGTCGTATTGAAAACGATATCCAAAGTCAAGAAATCGTCAAAACTATCATTGGTTTGGCTTATATTCTCAATATGAGTGTTGTTGCCGAAGGGGTAGAGACTCTAGAACAGCTGAAGCACCTCAAAACGCTAAATTGTAATAAAGCGCAAGGGTACTTATTTTCTAAGCCTTTGACCAAGCTTGAAATTGATGAATGCCTGAAAGATCAAGCTAACCAGTTGATGTGTGCATAATCTATCTGGCGGTAGGAGGCTTGTTAGGGAGAAATTACTGATATAAGTGGCTAAGCTTGGGAATAATCATGACTCGCAACGTAATTGAAGCTGAACTTGCATTTTCCGAACGTTTATTAGTGGGAGTTTCGGAAGCCACACGTTCACTTTTGACAATCAAAAATTATGAAGAATCGATTCTGTCATCCCTTGCAATTTTAGGTCATGCAACCCAGGTTGACCGCGTTTATGTATTTAGATTACATTCCCATCCTACGACCAAAGTCCCACTTATGAGTCAGAAATGGGAATGGGTTAAGTATGGAATCATCCCGCAAATTGATAATCCTGAATTGCAGAATCTTCCCTTTTTAGATATTTGTCCTCGTTGGTATGAAATATTATCAGTAGGACAATCTATTTCTGGAATGGTTTGTACATTTCCTGAAGGGGAACAAGCAATCCTCAAACCGCAAAACATTCTTTCGCTTGTGGTTGTACCTATCATGATCCAGGAAGAATGTTGGGGTTTTATGGGGTATGATGACTGCCAGAATGGTCATTATTGGACCCGAAGTGAGGTGGCTGTTTTAGAGGCGATCGCTCATAGTTTTGGAGGGGCAATTTCTCGTAATAATGCCGAGGAAAATCTTAAAGAAGCTAATGAAGTCCTTATAAGGCAAACGAAGGAACTACTAAAAGCTCAAGATGAGGCTAATCAAGCGAATCGTGCAAAGAGTATGTTTCTTGCAAATATGAGCCATGAGCTACGAACACCTCTCAACGGAATACTAGGTTATACCCAGATCCTCCAGCGAACTTCTGTTCCCGAATCAAACGAAGCTCGAGGCATTGAGGTCATTCATCAGTGTGCGAATCATCTGCTTACTCTGATTAACGACATCCTAGACTTTTCAAAAACTGAGACCGGTCACTTAACTATTTTACCTGTATCAGTAAATTTATCTTTATTTCTGAATGAAATTGCTGATATGTGTCAAATACAGTCAAGTCAAAAAAAAATATTTTTAAGGAGAGAGTTTTCTCCAGAATTACCGATAAAAGTCTCTGTAGATGCCAAACGCCTTCGTCAGGTTCTACTAAATCTTTTGAGCAATGCTATTAAGTTTACAGATGCTGGCCAAGTGACCTTGTCGGTGATGGTAGAAAAGAACTTAGAGACAAGACATTTGCGCAGTCCCGTTGCCAGAATCCAATTTGCTGTTGTCGATACTGGGGTTGGAATATCCTCCCAGGACACGGAACGAATTTTCCATGCGTTCGAACAAGTTGGCGATTTAGGGCGAAAAGCAGAGGGAACAGGATTAGGACTCAATATTAGTCAGCGAATATTGTCTGCGATGGGCAGCTCTATTCAGGTTGAAAGCCGTGTGGGAGCGGGCAGTATCTTTTCGTTTACACTCGATTTGACCATCATAGAAAATCAGACGCAATTGCTTAGTACTCTGGCAGGAGAGGCTTGCTTAGTTGACGTCACAGCACAAAACGTATGTGTTAGTGCTTCTGACTCTAATGCATATTCAGAGAAAATGAATATACCACCCATTGATACTTTGAAGCATTGTTGGGAGTTGGTTCAGTCAGGACGATTAAAAAAGCTGATCCAATATGTTGAGCTGATTTCCCAAACTCAGCCAGAAAATGCTCAATTTCTACAAAAAATCATTGACTGGGCGACGAAGTTTAAAGTTGACGAAATTGAAGAATTTCTGAGTATACATCTGAACCTATCACATTTATAGGTAGGGTTATACCAATTCTATATGAGGATGAGCATAACCCAGCGCCTGAAAACCCTGACAATGAAAGGGCTCTAGCCTGAGCGTTACTGCTCGTCTTCACATTGGATTGGTATTACCTGCTAAATAACTAAAGATCAATTCTCGGGGTAGAGATGAATAATAAAAATAATACCTGTGGTAATTGTTGTCATTTTGATGACCTGCACAATATGTGCCAAAAATTTACTGTTAGATACCCGCTTGGGAAGGTCTATCTAGCACGCTTCCATGACTCACAAATTTGTCGTACAGAGTATCTTCCCAGACCTATGGATTGGGAAGATACTCTTTCAGTTAATGTAGATCTAAAAAACTACTAAAAAATTCCCGTGGCCAACGCCCTCTCCTAGTTGCCAGTAAGCGATAAGCTCATGGTTTTTGGAAGATGGTGAACTTATCATCGGTGTGAGATAGAGGCTGAGAAGATGTCGCCGTTTCGAACGCAAAATACCGTTTAGGGAAATGGTGCAACGATTTCCCCAGACGGAAATATTTTTCTCCTTTAGCCCCAGGCTATCGATAGTGACTGCGACAGCAGCATCAGAAACAATTCTTGTAACTGTGGGGAGAGAGATAAAAGCAACTGCTGAATCAACCTCAACCTTCATCTCATAATGGCCATTGGCAACCCTTGTAAAGTCATGAAATGAATAGATATCATTGCCACATTGTTTATTCAGGTAAACACTTCGGATATTCTCAACTTGTTGTTCACTGAATGTTTGAGGTAGAGGATCCGACTCTTCTAGAGATTGAGGTATATATTGAGGCTGAAAACTTTGAATGATGGGTTCCCAATAGGGATCTTCATGGGCATGGACCAAGCCTATTTCATGGCTCTCATCTACCATCAGAGTACCCGGTTCTGAATATCCATTGAAGTGATTTCCAATTGAACGGCAATAAGCACCAGCGTTGGATAACAATAGCAAATCGCCTTCTTTTACTCCTGTAAGATCTGTTTCAGGAAGTAGCACATCTCCAGCAAAGCAAAGAGGTCCAGCAATACTATCCGTCCCTGATTTGGGGAGCAGTGTTCCATCAGCACGATAGATATCTTGGGCAAATCCAGCCAGAGTGACTTTTAAGAGTTGATCAGAGCCAACATCTACAATTGCCCAGCCCTTGCCTCGGGTCGATTTACGGGTTAAAACTCTTGTCAAGAGTACAGTAGCATTACCAAATAAGGCATTGCCTGGTTCCATTTTGTAGGTGAATTCAGGCCGAAATCTACTTTTTAAGGCATCACCTAAGTCAGAAATTGAAGGGAAATGATCTTCCTCCTGATTTGCGAGACCTAGGCCCCCTCCCAGGTTGAGATCTGAGATAATGTGATTAGTGAAAGCGTGGATCACATCGCATAATTCATGTAAAATATCTACGCATTCTTGAAATACTTCAACATTGTCCATTTGAGTTCCCACATGAACATGCAGTCCAGAGAATGGCAACTTTGTAGAGTTAAGAAATGATAGAACTTCCTCGGTGGGGATGCCAAATTGACTTGTTAGACTTCCATGTGAGGTATATTTTTGGTAATCTGCTTCTGCACCATAACTTTTATAGAGTGGAGGGTTAACTCGCAAAAATAGCTTGCCAGAAAAAGGGACATTGCCTAATTTTTCTTCGAGTAGTGCCAACTTTGATATCGAATCAATGATGACACTGCCACCGTCCTGAAGTAGAGTGACAGCAAGGTTTAGATCGGGCGCTGGGGAATAGTAACTCAATTGAGAGGTTGGTATTCCAGCTAAGCGAGCTAACTGAACCTCACGAGATGATGCACAGTCAGCACCACATCCTTGCTGAGCAAGTATTTTGAAGGTTGTAAGGCATGGGTTAACCTTAACTGGGAAATATATATATTTGTTCTCTCCCAGAATGTCTTTAAATGCCTGGAGATTACTCAGGATGAGAGTTCGATTCGTGATGTAAAGAGGTGTTGAATATTGCTGTGCAATTGCAGCCAGATCAAGCTGTTGAAACCAAGAAGCCTTGAGAGGAATAGATTGAACCGCCGTCCCGAGGTTGCTCTGATCTCTATTTATTCTTGGATTCATCATTAGTTCCCTATGGCGTTATTGCATTAACAAAGGATTGTGGCAGTGCGGCGTGATAAACGTTAAGTTCTCTCCCCGAGGTTTCCATGAAAATGAAACTCACCATCTGTAACCAGTTGGACTATACCGCAGGATGGAAATAAAGGGCAAGTTGGGATGGTCAAATTTGGCAACTGGCCTACACCGAATTACAACATATTGCGGAACTAACTGACACAGTAACAACGGCGTTGGTAAATGAAAAGATGAATCAGGCTGGAACAGGGACATCCCCAAACTTGAGATAATGAATCAAAAGTCGTACAGAATGCTTGAGCATCTCGAGGGACTTGGAATAGCACAACGTTTTACGGTGCAACCGAGCCAAGTAGTGACGAAGCCGAGTGTTTTCTCCTTTGACCCGGGTCATGTAAGTCTTGCTCACAATCTGATCGCCTTCTGGGATAAACTGAGGATAAACTGGATAGCCATCACTAACCCAGAAATAGCACTGCCAGAACTCAATGGTCTGCCAGAGCAACTGGAAGGTCTGGGCACTATGGTCGCCGATGACCCATCCCAAAATACCCGCTCGAAAATGGTCAACCGCAGTCCAAATCCAGACTTTGTTCTTTCGCTGTCCGACAAAGGTTTCTAGCTCATCGAGTTCTCCGACTTGCGGAATCTCCTCAGGGCCATAGGCTTCAGGTAAATGTTCCCCGACTTGCTTCACCCAATTCAGCAAACTGGTATGGACAATTCCTGTGACTCGGCTCATGCTTCGAAAGCCCATGCCATTGACGTACATCCGGATGCATAACCGTTTCACATCGTCGCTGTAGCCATCAGGGTCGTAGTGTTTGATGCATTGACGGTAGCACTTAACCCAGATGTAATTTTGCTGGTCGCCACGGTGACCATTCTTGCGAATATGCTGACTCCCACATTCCGGACATTGCATAGACTGACGTTCCCCTGGTTATCTGTTCTGGACGGTGGCCTGATTTTAACCAGGGGCATCACTTCAATTCATCTTTCGATTTACCGTAATTGCTCAACTCAGTAGCCAATCAGACTGGTGTGAGGTAAGGGCGTGAGAAATGGCGTCGAAGGCAGACATGCCCTGACGACGAGCGGTGTTCACCAGCGAGCGTACCTGGGCAAACAACTCCGCACCCCAGTCGGAGCGAAAGCCATGGGTGACCTTGCGAAAGACCACACTCCACCGCAGTGCTTGTTCACTGGAGTTGTTGGTCGGCGGCACCGTCTCATCGTTGAGGAACAGCAGCAGATGCTCTGGGATCTTTTGGTAGCGCTTGAGCAATCGCTGCCCCTCAGGCGACTTGGGCTTCAAATTCAAGATCTCCCGCAAGGTGCCTCGGAATCGAGAGTGGTATTGCCCAAGCGTTGATTCAGCCAACTGATGTCGTCGTCGGTTCACCGCAATAGCGCGCAATAACAGCCGCTTCATCCGGGGGGCAAAAAGGTCATCGCCTGCCTCAATGGCATACTGACAATCCCGCAGCTGATGGGCCAGACAGACTTGCCAACGCTCGGCGGGATGGGCCTTTTGAGCACTGAACAAATCGGAGACCCAGACCTCAGGGCGATGGCCTGCCATCGTCTCATCAATGACGACTTTGCCTCGACTGGGACGAATCACATGCAAGCACACCTGGTCATTCTGGAACACCCACTCCCACTGGTTCTGGCCGTTGAGCCGGGCACTGGTTTCATCGCTGCACACCAGACGCGCACTCCGCAGGTGCTCGACAATCCGTCCCACTGGCGCGGCAAGCTGGGTTTGAACCCGCTGGAGCAGATTTGCAATCGCCCCTTCGGAGATCGTGACCCCGTACAGATCCCCCATCAGTTGGCTGAGCCGCTGATAGCTCACCGCATGGTGGTACCTCAGATACGTCACCACGCTTGCAATACTCTGTCCAAAGGGCGAACCGGGCTCTAACCCGACCGGGACGGGGGCTTCATAGCTTTGCTGACAGCACGGACAGTCTCCCCCATACCGTTCTACTCGGGTCACTTGAGGGCGAACCTGGGGCAGTTCAATCCGCTCATAGACGGCTTAAGTTGTTGTCTGGCCCGCTCTACCTCCGTGCCACAGTGAGGGCAACGGCTCACTTGCGCTACCACCACTTGGTCGGGCGATGCACTCAGGTCTCGTCCCCCACCCGCTCGACCCAAGCTTGCCGTTCGTTGGCTTGGGCTGGGCTTGGGTCCCTCTGAATTGGGCTTAAATCCTTTCGCCGGTGGCAAACTCGAATTGAGCGACGTTTTCTTGATGGGTTTGCCTTCAAGCTTCTCGACCTTGGCCTGTAAGGCTTGCACCACTGCCCACAGCTCTCGGATTAGAGTATCTTTCTCCTCAGAACTGAGGCCTTCTAACGGCGGCAGGTCTTTCATGCCAAAAGTCTACCACCCTCGCTCATCCGCCGGTATCCGTCAACCCAGTTGAGCAATTACGATTTACCAACGCCTGTAGTGCTGTGTTAGCAGGTTCTCTTGATGGCCAGGGCTGTACATCCACCCCTTCTGATATTCCTCGACCAGGCCAAAGGAGAGGGCCACCGGCATTCCCTCCTTTTTCTGCATGATGTTTTCCCCAGCCCCAACGTTGCTACCCGCAGCCATAAAGCGGTCTGAGGGGTCAAGACCCTCGGGGTTAACGTGGTCGTAGAACTGACGCTTCAGCATGTCCTCTGCGTGTTCCTGGGCTACCTGGGAGAGTAGCGGGTCTTCGACCAGGGGCGGTAGGCCATTCACCTGGCGATCGCGGTTCACCAACTCTAGCGCCAGCACTCTGAGTTCCGGCAACTCCTGATTCCCTAGGCGAAAGTTCCGTTGAGTCTGAGGTTGACCGATCGCCCAGCCGGGGCCACCAGCACCATTGCTTTGGAAGAATAATTGGTTGAGCTGCACCAAGGCATAACTGCCAAACACCAGGGCAGAGAGAACCACTGCCCAGTGATGCTGACCCGCAGGATAGCGACGACTTATTAATCGGCTAGAACGGCGGTACTTTGACATCTACATTTCACGAAGAAAGTATTAACGAAGCAGATTTCGGTAGTACGTATTCATGTGCTCTCTTGCCGCTGGGTCAGATGGAAAACTACGAGTTGTGAAATCCATTCCCTGGCTTGACTTGATGCGTAAATAGACATCAGTGGCACTGACTCGCCAAACTTCTAACGTGTATCTTACGTTGCCCCGATTAGCTTGGTTGTTAAAGATTCGACTGCCAGCCTGTCTAATTGTGCTGGTCAGATGTTCACAGGCAAGGCTATCTCTATCATCGTCTACAGAAGCAGGTGCAGTACCCATCGCATAGTGCCACTGGGCTTCAGGATGAGTTGCAAAGGCAGAACAGGTTGTGCCTGCATAGGGCGGTAGAGTTTGAGCGCCAACTGTAGATCCACTTAACAATATCAAATACAAGGGAGAAAGTTTGATAGCATTCAAGAATAGCTTTTTCATTTAAGTTATTAGGTGTCTAATCAGGCTTGGGATGCGGCGCGATCGCAGTTTAGCGGCCCCTTGGCCCAGCAGTTTGACTCTAACTTTTTTGCTCAATTCGATCACGTCTCGGTCGAGAACCTGCGGGTGACCGGACAAACCACCGATGCCGTCGAGCTTGTGGGCGAGAACACCTACGTTTATCCCGATGGCTCGACCCAGCGAGAAGCGCGCACGTTCACAGTGCAGATGAGCGATGGACAGCCCCGCATTGTGGCCTCTAATTTCAGAGGGGTGCTGAAGTCCCGGTAAAAAGTATTACCTTGTCATTGCTAGGGAAGGTAGCTGCTGAGCCAGGGTCTTGGTTTGAAGCCAGGCTTCCAGCGCCGCTGCTGGCAAGGGACGACTGAAGTAAAAACCTTGCCCTTCTTCACAGCCACGCTCTTTGAGATAGGCGAGTTGCTCCTGATCTTCAATCCCCTCTGCGGTAATGCTCAGGTGCAGGCTCTTGGCTAGGGCGATAATGGCATCTGTGATGGCGGCACTTTCTGGATTGACCCGCATGTCATTTACAAACGAGCGATCGATTTTTAGCATGGTCACCGGAAAGCGGCTCAGGTAGTTCAGGGAAGAATAGCCAGTGCCAAAATCATCCAGGGCGATCGCTAGTCCCAGGCTACGAAGCTTCTGCAGCGTCTGTACCGACCGCTGCATATCCTCCATCAAAAAGCTTTCGGTAACTTCTAGCTCGAGATAGGTCGGATCCATCTCAGTGTCGGCCATGATCTGAGCGACAGTTTCGACTAAATTCGGTTGACTAAATTGGCAGGCTGACAGATTCACAGACATGCGCAGGGGCGGTGACCCAGCCAACTGCCAGTCTCGGCTCTGGGCGCAGGCGGTGCGTAGCACCCATTCCCCAATCGGTACGATCAGCCCGTTGGCCTCGGCAATGGGAATAAACTCAGCCGGAGAAACCAGCCCTCGACTAGGATGCTGCCACCGCAGCAGGGCTTCCACGGCAATGACCTGTCCAGTTTGCAAGTCAATCAAGGGTTGGTAATAAACCCGCAGCTCATCACGTTCTAGGGCCTTGTGCAAGTCGTTTTCCAGTACCAGACGATTTTGCAGCTGAGCAGTGGTCTCTGGGGAGTAGAACTGATACTGACCACGCCCTCGCTGCTTAGCCTGGTGCATAGCCATGTGCGCCTGTTGCAGCAGCTGATCGATATCCTGAGCCTCCTGGCAGGTTTGAAGGATCACCCCAATGCTGGGGGTAACGTGAATAGTCTGCCCCTCAAGGGAGAATGGCATCGCCAAAACCGTCCGCAGGCTTTGTATGAGCTGAACCACGCTCTCAGGCGAGGTTACATCAAAGCGGGCGATCGCAAATTCATCCTTGCCCATATAGGCGAGGAAACCGTCTTGAACGACATCTTTGCTCAATCGCTGAGAAATCCCCCGGAGCAGTAGCCGCAGAGTCTCCGGTTCTAGCCCGTGGCTGATATCGGTAAAGTCATCGATACTGAGCAGTAAAACCGCCATCGATCGCTGCTGGTCTGCTTGGAGAGACAAGGTTTCCCGCAGGCGATTGACCAACAGAGTTTGATTGGGTAAACCAGTCAGATGGTCGTAGTGACTATTGCAGTACATCAACTCATCAAGCTGATGCAGCGTCTGGGAAGTGTCCGCCATCAGGGTGCCGACTTCGTCGGTGAATCTGGTGGGCAGACTGGGCAAGCTTTGATTCTTTAAATAGGTTTGTAATGCAGTGGAGGTCAATCTCACGGGCACCAGCAACTGGTGTAGAGCGTATAAAGTGACGGCTGTACCCGTCAACGTTGCCAGCAAAGCTACCACCAATACCCGGATCGCTATTTCCCATGAATAAGTATTAGATATCACGAAGCTAGCTAATAGGGTTAGCAGCGGCACGTGAATGCCTAAAAAAGCCACGGCCATGATTTTAGCGGTATAGCTTTTGCGAAGCGCCTTGAAGCTCGCTAAGACAGAATATAAAACTAAAGAGCGATGAGTTATTTTCATAAACCAAAACTGAGTGACGATAAAATGATGGGTAACCGTCCCCTGTTCGCGTCAGCGGCTCCAAAGGAGCAACGGAGTCGTAGGCATTGCCGCCCCAGAGGGGCTAGGGGACATCTTGGGTGGGTTTTGGCTTTCTCCCTTTGGGAGACGCTGAGTGCAAAGCACTCGCTTCGCGAACGCGTTGGCAACGCCTGTCCAGAGGACAAATGACTTCGCTCAGCCAGCGTAGAGTCAGGGACGCTTACAACGATGGTGATCTGGACTGATTGATGTAGTCACAACTTATTCTTGACATCAATGCTGGTCAAAACAATCGGTATTTATGCGCAACCAGATTTAAGAATTAAGGCGTTTATTTATGCTAGCAATACTACTCTTGAAAGAATTATTAAAGGAATAATTAGATGAGTTGATTTAATTATTCCCCCAATATCTAATCAGGTCACACTTGTCAGACAAATTCACGAATTCAATATCTGCACTTAATAGTTTTGATTGGTGAATTATCTTCTCAAAACAAAACCTCCAAGACCAGCGATAGTTTTGGAGGTTGAAAATTCAGGGTGCAGATCGGCTACGGGTCGCGATCCGCTCTCGTCCGCTGAGGGTTTAGTGTGCCCAGGATGAGGGTTGCCGATCGCCCTCAATCCCCGCCAACTACCTCACCACCACTAGTTCATCCCACCGAGTCGTAAACCGGGATGAACGCCACTCGGATCGCATCTTCCATTCTTGCCGTAATCCTGCCGCCGCCCAACGCACCGTTCCGTCCCCAAACCGCCGATTGAGCGAGTCCACAGCCACCATCAGCCGCCCCACCCTTTCTCTCCTCGTCTCATCCCTAAACAATCCGCCCTGGCAGATCGCCCCGTCGCTCAGATCCAACAGCATCACCCCCGCCTTGTGATAGGTATACCCAGGCCGATATAACCGCTCAGTGGCCCCCAGCGCCGCCCGAACTATCGTCAGAGTGTCATGAGTAGGGTAGGGCAACCCGATCGTCTCTGAATTGGCATATTGCGGTTTCTGGGGGTGAAAGCGGTTAGTCGTGATGAACACCTGCAAGGATTGTGCCACCCGGTGATCGCGCCTGAGCTTAGCCGCAGCTGTGGCCCCGTAGGAGGCGATCGCCTGCTTCAGCTCCGCCAGAGACGCCACAGGCCGCCCAAAGCCACGAGAGACACCACAGCTCTTTCGCGGTTGAGGGCATCGCTCCAGAGGCAGACAGGCCACACCACGCAGCTCTAGAACAGTCCTGACCCCAACGATGCCCAGCAGCTGCCGGATCAGGGCCAGGTCAGCCTGTTGCAAGTGCAGGGCCGTGGTGATGCCTTGAGCCTCTAGACGTTGAGTCAACCGCCGCCCGATGCCCCACACTTCTGACACCGGCAGCTGAGCCAGCACTGGCTCAGGCTCTTGCAGAACACAGACACCCCCCTGCTGCTTAGCCTGGTGGTTGGCGATCTTGGCCAGGGTTTTGGTCGTGGCCACCCCGACCGATACCGGAATGCCCGTCCACTGCTTCACCATCAGCCGCATGTGGTGAGCCACCATCTCACAGGACAGTCCCGCAAGACCCAGGAATGCCTCATCAATGGAGTACACCTCAACCTCAGGGGTAAACTGCCCCAGCACCTCCATCACCCGCCGCGACAGGTCGCCATAGAGCGCATAGTTGCTCGAAAACACCTGAGTCTGGTGCTCATGGACGAGCGATGGCCCTTCTGGGCCGGTCGCTGACCAACGCATCTCAAACAGTGGTGTGCCCATCTTCACCCCCAGGGCTTTGACCTCATTGGAGCGGGCCACGACACAGGCATCGTTGTTCGAGAGCACCACCACCGGCTTGCCCTCCAGCCTGGGATTGAACACCCGCTCACAGGACACATAGAAATTATTTGCGTCTGTCAAAGCGATCATGAGCCCCCCAGGAAGTGAATAGCCCTAGTAACCACGCCCCAGATGGAAAAGTCAGTATCGCATTGATGAAAACGCTTCACCGTCAGGTCGCCGTTGACCACAGCAATAACCACATTGCCGTGGTTAGGTATCAGCGCCCGATCCACAATCAGCAGGTCACCACAGAAGATACCCGCCCCGATCATCGAGTCGCCCTTGACCCGCACGAAGAAGGTCGCGGCAGGATGGTGGATGAGATATCGGTTTAGATCAAGTGGCCCCTCAGCATAGTCTTCCGCCGGGGAGGGGAACCCAGCGGGGACAGTGACGATAAACAATGGCAAACGTCCTTCAGCGCAACAGCGGTAGAGCACCTGTAAAAGCCGCGTGTGCTAAGGATTTGAACCTCGGAGAGGAACTCGTTAGAGCAGTATAGTACAGATGAACTTAAAAGCCTGTCGAGAATAAAAAAGCCTCCGGGCGGTGGAGGCTGACGTTGCACGGGTGTTCATAGGGCTAATCAGGGGTATCGACAAAGAACCCCCATGGACACCGCTGGCCTATGGGGGTTCTGTAGGGGGATGTGAGAATAAGGGTGCGATCGCGCTAGGTGGTCACCGCAGCGAGGGACTCAGCTGTAATAGGAGCACCGCGTCGCAGCTCCTGCCATTGGGCCTCAATGGGCTGGTAGCTGCACACACAAACGACAATCGTCACGTCGGTATCAGGGCTGTTGAATTGCTGCACCTCAGCCACGACCCAGTCCCCATCCTTGCCGTGGGTGACACCGTTGCCGGGGTCTGCCAGGTTGGCGTACTCTCGCACCCGCTCACCCACGCCGGGCATTGAGTCGGAGTAATCATGCTCCTCCGCCAGGATGGAGGTGAGCCCTCCAGCGGGCAGCAGTTTGCGCTCCTCCCATCCAGGGGCACTCAACCCGTCTGCTCTGTAGATGATCCAGGTTTCGTTAGTCGCCATAGCGAGTGTCCTCAAAGCTGGTTTGTTCACCATAGAACACGCAATCGACCTTGGAGTATAAGGAGCGATCGCAGTGCTTTGCTTTGGATAGCCCTGAGGTTGTTCCTTCACCGGCCAGCACCGGCACCATAGGGCGGACGGATGAGGCCCACAGGGGGATGTGCTCCAGCAACAGTCCCCAGGCTGCTGCGATTGGCCCGGTTGCGATTGCGGGGTTTCAGATGCCCGATGGCAGCTACCGGATGAGCCAAACCCAAGCGGCTGAGTGTGTCGGCAAGCAACAGCGGAACGCCGGACGCTTTTTAGAGTCGAAGGCCATCAAAGCCTTACGGGGTGAGGGTTATACGCCGGACACTATTGAGGTTGATCCAGCCGATCAAGTTAGGGGCCAGGCCCGATTCAATGCACGGCCCCTTGATGTGGTCAGTGCCTACTGGCTTTGGGAGGCATCTAAGGGCAACCAGAAGGCGATCGCGCTGTGCTATGCCCTAATGACCGAAACTCTAAAACGCCGCTTTGATGCTGTTTTTGGTGTGGAGCGCTCTGAGGGCGATCGCAATGCCCTGATAGCCCAGCGGTTAGAGCGAGCAGAGGCAGACCTAGCTGCCCTGAGTGAGGCCTATGCAGAACCCGATTTGCTCAGGATGGAGGTTGAGCAAATCGGCAACAGGTGCGCGACCTTGGCGGTGAGATGGCAGTTGCCTGGAGAGCCTGAGGAAGGGGAGTGATGGGAAGAAGCCCCCGACTGGCCTTGGCCAAACCCGTGAAAAGGGTATAAAGAATAGGGATGCAAAACTGTAGCAGTCGCATATCAGAGGCGCGATCGCATTGCATTGTTTTGGATAGCCTTGAGGTAGTTTCATGCGGCGCGCAAGGCGGTCGAGAAGAGCGGTGGAGAGTCTTCTGCCTTCTTGACGCTAAACTAGGTCAGCCAAGTGACCCCTCCTTTCCTTCAGAATCGGTTTGTAGCCCCTGCCAGCGTTTCTCAGACGGGGGGATGTCATGCCCGGTTCGGCGGCCCTGCCCCACTTGCCTCGGGGTTGCCTTTTCCCTTGAGCATGGCTAAGTATTATAGATATCCATCAGGAATATTGACAGGTACCTATAAGAAAATATCAGGTATCTGGCAAGTTATGCTAGATTAGCTGCATTGTGTTCTAGTGATGAGAGTGAAGAGTAATCTGGCGGTTTTGATGGCCCAGCATGCCCCCCCGCTAAACCAGGCTGAGGTGGCCAGGAAGGCAGGGGTTAGTCCTACCACGATCAATCAGCTGTATAAGAACACCTTGCAACGGATGGATCGCAGCCTATGCGAGCGGCTATATAAGGCGTTCGGCTGGGGCCCTGGGGATCTCTGGGTGATGGTGGAGAATGGGGACGATGACTGAGCAGCCAGATGAGCAGCGCCGACTAGGAGACTTAACGACCCACTGGGTCACTGATGAGTCATGTTGCAACGCGATCGCGAAGAAGTACGGATGGAAACTTGAGGATGTGTGGCGAGACCGACAGGCTAGGGATGTGCTTCCGGTAAGATGCACATTCAGAGGGAGTTGTCAGTTTCCTTGTTATGGAGGGAAAGCAGATGAGTAGGATGGTGATTTTTAGGGCGTCTTGTGCCGAGCTGAGTCGGGCAAAGGTAGAGCCTCATTTCCCCAGTGGGTCATTCAGCGACATTCTGGCTCAGCACCTTGACTATTCAGATGGCCCCAGCCCTGAACCGGGCGATCGCCTGTCTGAGCATTGCGGAAATGGTCATCTGCAAGCGAGTTCATCACGGCCTGGGCCGTGGCGGGTTGTAGCCATAGATGAGTACGTGGGGAATACAGGGTGTGAACCCTTTGACTCGGTTGTCATCTGCTCCTGTGAATATGCGCCTATTCCTGATGAAGAAAATCTTTGGTCTCAAAACCAATTGGGCCAAGTGTCTGTAGACTCCTTTGGCGGCGATGCGGCGGCTTATGAAAACTGGAAGTCGAAACAGGCAGTACTAGCGTGAAGGCGATCGCCCTCAGCTACCCCAACGCGCGCACCAGAGAATATATGAGGAGGTTTGAATGGGCGATCGCCCCCTCTTCTTTTAAAGCCGTGCCCCATCGCCCCCCTTGCGATCGCCCGCTCCCCATGCTCCCCGAGAAGCACCCGATTGGCTATGCCCCAACCCGTGAAAAGGGTATAAAGAATAGAGATATAAAGTTGTAGCAGTTTCAGGCTAGAGTTTTTTTGGCATTTGTTGCGTGCCACGATAAATGGCCACACGTTTCCAAAAGCCTTATTTCATGAGGCCTTTGAAGATGGCCATGAACGCATTGCGCTGGCCCATTCACTGACTGTGGTTCCCATAATGGCCATTTATTGTGGCACCAGATAGAGACAATTAGACGTGAGCTTAACCCTGGAGAGATAACGGAAGCGGTGTTTCCGTTATCAACGGCGCGATGGTCAAAGACCGGCCCAAGGGGCCAACGCAGCGCATTGCTTGTTTTCCATGCGGTGCGATCGCCAGACGAGGAGAGCATTGGCGAGGCGTCTGCCTAGCCCTCGAATCTGAACCGGGTCAGCCAGTTGGCCCCTGCTTGGTTGCGCACCTGCTGAAGCTCAGCCTTGTACTGGCTCAGAGAGCTGGGATACCTCCCAGTTTCCCAACAGGTTTGCAGTTTTGATTTCCAGCGCTGCCCGAAGAAGTCCTTGGCCTGCTTCAGTGCGAAGTAATGGTGGTCGTTCGCTTCAAACGTCTGGTTGTTCATGGTGCTTTTGGATGGGTAAATAGGTCGAGGGGGTCGCGATCGCTCAGGCCCCTAGGGGAGGGTTGCCCCAGGGGCGGGGGGAAGTGGGGCTAGGAGAGTTGTGCGAGAAGGTCAGCGGGGAGGAAGGGGGCCAGAGCTGCTCGGATATCTTTGTGGCCTTTGGTGTGCCGCCATTGGAGGTTGGCGAGGGAAGCGAGGGCGTGGAGTTTGTTGGTCAAGGTTCCGGTGCTGTTGATGACGGCCTGCACCTGGTCGGGGTGAATAGTGGCGGGGAGGTCGAGGAGGGTAGCAGCGGTAGGGATGGCGATTCTCCCGTGGAGAGGCTTAGCCGACGCATTGTCGAGAGAAGCAACAACGACCTCAGGCGCAGGGTTGCTGAGGGAATCTTGGGGCAGTGCATCGGCTTGGGGCAGGGCAGCGCCGCCATGGAGGGGGGCGATCGCATTGTCAATGCGTAGGGCCAGAGCGTTGGCTTCGGCGGCCCATTCGGCCTCGTAGAAGCGACGAGTGGCTTTGCCTGCTTGGAGGGTATAGAGGCAGGCGAGGAAAGCCAGCCAACCCGCGATCTGGAGCAGGATTGAGAGAGTGCGGTAGACGTCAAGGGCGCGATCGCTTCGCAGTACTTGCCATGTGTTACGGGTAGCGGTGACCAGAATGGTAGCGGCGGTGGCGTAGGGGGCCAGTAGGGGGGTAACGAGTGCTTGGGGGGTGTTCATGGGGAATTGCCTCAGAGTGTGGGGTGAGGAGCCCTCATGGCGCTGAGGGCAGGCGTGTAGAACTATTCGATGGAGAAGCCGTTGACGGTTTCAGCAGGGGGTTGAAGAGGCTGCTGGTAGCTGCTGAGGTATTGCAAGTCTTTGGGGTCAAGCCCCAGAGCGAGGTGCTGCTTAACGTCGGGCTTAGAGGTGGCAGTGGTTCTGGTCATGGGGAGGGATTGAACTCTGACTACTCCATAATACCTTGACTGCAATAAATACACAATAGTAGTCAAGGATATTTACACTCAAACTATTGCAGTTCAAAACCTCTGTAAGCAAAGGACTTTAGCGCTTCACAGGGAAACACTCACGATTATTACTGTCAAAATAAGAATATAAAAGCCAGCAACACAGGGAGCGATCGCGCTTTCGAGAGGCTGAAAGCATTGAAAAGCCGTTCAAGCTGATTGATATAAATCTCTTATATCTCTGCCTTGCACACAGTTGCACATATGAAATATTAATATAATAGCAATCAAAAAGATAGAGATTTTTATGTAAGTCGGGGATCGCTGGCGATCGCAGCAAGAAGCAGAACGGCCAAAAGCCTTTATTTGCAAGGGTTTCAGGGTTTTTAGAGGATCGCGATCGCATAATGGGGATCACGTAAAGGGTATAAAGATATAAGTAATAGAGATATAAGAATGCTTTATAGAGGTATAGCGGTTGT
>NZ_JAYGIH010000089.1:0-5838 GCF_034932455.1 Leptolyngbya sp. CCNP1308
CCGTAGTGGTGATATCGAGGTGGCTACCCACCATGCGCACCACCTGGCCCTCAGCATTTTTGCGATGAGTCATGCGGGTGAAAATATGCACTGTAGATCCGTCTTTGTGGCGGTGGCGATACACGGTACTCAGAGCGTCAGCTTTGCCGCTGTTGTAGTCGTCCACCAGCTGCCACCCGGCCAATCTGTCTTCCTCAAAAACAGTCGAGTTCCACATCTCAATGGAGTTCTCCAGTTCGTGGTTGGCGTAGCCCAGTATGGCTTTCCACTGGGGTGAAAAATAGACCTCATCGGTGTTCCAGTCTGAGAACCCCTCTGAGGAGGCCTCCAGCACCAGCTCTAGCTGTTCTTTGGTCGTCTGTAGCTGTAGGGTCATCTCCCGACTGTCGGTTATATCTCGAGCGACCGCGTAGACTAGCCCATCCATCGGCACCGCTCGCCACTCTAGCCAGCGATAGCTGCCGTCTAGGCAGCAATAGCGGTTGGTGAACGAGACAATTTCTTGGTGGTTGGCCAGGGCTGAAACAGCTTCGATGGTGGCGGCGACGTCATCGAGATGCACATAGCTAATGAAGGGAGTGTTTTCTAGGTCAGCCAGTCTATAGCCCAGAGTCTTTTCCCAGGCGCTGTTGAGACGGCGAAAATAGCCGTCGGTGTCGGCAATGCACAGCAGGTCTACCGACATCGAGAAGAACCGATCCAGTTCCTCAATTTTGGCCTCTAGCTCTAGCGCCATCTGCTTGCGCTGGGTGATATCGCGCACAATCACCAGGCACTCATCGTCACTGCACGGCACCAGGCGCACCTCTTCATGGCACAGCTGCCCCTGCTTGACCAGCTGCTGCTCCCACACCTGCAAATCGCCTGTGGTCAAGGCCTGCTCAATACGTCGCAGCTGGTCTGCCAGCAGGTCTAGGGGCAATACCTCCGCCAGATGGTGCTCAACGGGTAGAAAAAGGCTCGAGTCGTCAGAGCTGGGGGGCAAAAAGCTAAAGCAGGTGCCGTCGCGCCCTATTCGCATTAGCAGGTCAGGAATCGCCCTGAGAATCGCCTGGTTAGTCGCTTCGCTGTCGCCAAGGGCAGTCTCTATCTGCTGGAGATTGGGAGGGGGCTGCGATCGCTCTAGCTCAGCCTGCAGGCTTTGATTGACCTGCCGCAGGGAAGCCACCTGCTGTTGCAAACGGGTGTTTTCTGCCTGTAGCTGCTGCACCAAACCTGTTAAGTCATCCACGTCAGATCTAGCTCCACTGGATGTTCTGTATTTAGAGACCACAGGCGATTAAAGACCCCATTAATTTTGTCTTGTGGCAACTGCCCCTCAGCGAATTTTTGAATTTAGAATTTGATTGATGTTTAACCTTAGTATTCCCAATCAGATTTGCAACCGTCTCCAGTGAGCTTTCAAGCTAGAAAAAAGGCTCAGAGAGATCTGGCGGCCTAAGCAGGTACCAATTGCTTAGGCCGCCAGTCTGAGGGGGGTATCTTTGCTGTTGAGAAAACGGGCCTCAATGTCCGCTGCCGGGAGGGGTTTAGAAAATAGATAGCCCTGCCCCAGTTCGCAGTTGAGCTGTTGTAATCGCTCCAGCTGGGGTTGAGTCTCGATGCCTTCGGCGGTGACCGTCAGGCCCAGCTGCTTGCCCAGGGTAATAATGGTATCGACGACCTTGTATTTAGAGGTCAAGACTTGAATTTGACTGGTAAACGATTGATCGATTTTGAGGTCGTTGACCGAAAACTGGTGCAGATAGCCCAGGGACGAATAGCCCGTGCCAAAGTCGTCGATGCTGATCTGGATCTGCCGCGATCGCAGGGCATCCACCAGGGCAATGGCGGTTTCGGCATTGTCCATAATGGCGCTTTCGGTAATTTCTAGTTTGAGCCGGGCGGGGTTGATGCCGCCAGCGGCCAGAATCTGGTCAATATCGTCGAGCAGGGTGGGGCAGGCAAACTGCCGCACCGACAGGTTGACGCTCATGGTCAGATCGCTCCAGCCCTGCTGCTGCCAGCGGTGCAGCTGCTGACAGGCCAGCTTAAGAATGAGCAGGCCCACCGGCACCACCAGCCCGGTGGTTTCCATCAGGGGAATAAACTCGCCAGGGGCGACCAGGCCACGGGTGGGGTGCTGCCAGCGCACCAGCGCCTCTAGACCGGTAATTTTGAGGGTTTTGAGGTGGACAATGGGCTGGTAATGCACCACAAATTCCTGGCGATCAAGGGCGCGCTTGAGGTCGTTTTCGAGGGCTAGGCGATCCACCATGGTTTGGTGCATTTGTGGGTCAAAAAATTGATAGCTGCCGGCCCCCTGCTGCTTGGCCCGATACATGGCAATGCCAGCATCCTGAAGAAGTTGCTCAGAGCCTGGGTAATCGCTGTGGCCTAGAACAACTCCCAGACAAACGGTGATGAAAATATCCAGTCCTGACACGGTGAAGGGGGTCTTAAAGCTGTCTAAGATGTCCTGAATGACCAACTTGACGCGCTCTATATCGCTGGTCTGGCGCAGCAAAATACAGAATTCGTTGCCCCCCAGACAGGCCAGCAGATCGCCGCTGGGCACCAGCCGCTGCAGCCGCTTTGTGATCGCCTGGAGCAGCTGGTTGCTCAGGGCGTAGCCAAAGGAACCGTTGATCAGCTTGAACTGGTCGCAGTCGAGGTAAATCACCGCCCAAGCCGAATTCTCGGCCTGAAGCAGCTCAGCCAGGGTTTGAAGCAGAGCGGCCCGGCTGGGCAACTGGGTCAAGGCATCTTGAAAAATGGTCGCCTGGAGCTGGGCCGTACGCTCTAGCACCTTGGCTTCGAGCTGGACATTAAAGGCCTCTAGCTGCCGATACTGCTGCCGCAGCAGCAGCATCGATTGCACCCTGGCGATCAGCTCTAGCTGGTTGATCGGCTTGCTGATAAAGTCGTTGGCCCCGGCGCTAAAGCAGCGGGCGAGGTCCTGTTTTTCGCTCAGGGCCGTCACCATAACCACCGGCAAGCTAGCCCAGGTGGGCGAAGACTTGATCCGGCGGCAAACCTCAAACCCATCGAGGCCGGGCATCATCACGTCGAGCAAAATCAGGTCGGGGGCCAGGCAGTCGAGGGCGGCGATCGCCGCTTCCCCCGTGCTGACGTAGTGCAGCTGATAACCCTGGGCGTCGAGCAGGGCGTCGATCACATCAAAGTTATTGGGGTCGTCGTCAACGATCAGGATGGTGGCGGATGACATGGGTTTGCTGGTGAGTTAGGGGGTAGATGGAGCGAGGGGGGTGAGCAGGTGTTGAATGGCGGCGGCCAGCTGCTTGAGTTTCAGCGGTTTGCCCAGGTGCTGGTTCGCCCCGGCTGCCAGGCAGCGATCGCGATCGCCCTCCGCACTGTCGGCGGAAAGCGCAATGATCGGGCGATCAATCAGGTGTGGCTCGTCGCGGATGCGGCGAATCGTCTCTAGTCCATCTATCCCCGGTAGCTGCGTATCCATCACAATCAGATCGGGATTTTCTGCCAGGGCCATGGCCGCTTCGCCCTGGCGGGCCACCAGCAGGCGGTAGCCCTTAGCAGTTAGGTAGTTAACCACGGTGCTGATCGTGGCCTCCTGGTCGCTCGCCAGCAGAATTAGGGGCTTTTGGGCCGCGACCGCCGGGGCCCCTGGGGCCCCGGCGGCAGCTGCACTGGCCGTCCATTGGCCTACCCCCGGCTCGTAGGGCAGGTCGATGGTGAAGCGGCTGCCGACACCGACCTCACTGATCAGCCCCACTTGGCCACCGTGTAGCTCGGTGAACTGTTTCACCAGGGTGAGGCCTAGCCCTGTGCCCTCGTACTGGCGGTTGAGGGCGCTGTCGATCTGAATGAAGGGTTGAAACAGTCTTTGCTGGTCGTCGGGGGCAATGCCAATGCCCGTATCCTGCACGGTAAACCGCATCACGGACCGGATCTCGTCGCCGTCTTGGCACAACTCTGGCACGACTGTCAGGCTAACGCAGCCTCCCTCGGGCGTAAATTTGACCGCGTTGGCGAGCAGATTGATCAAAATCTGGCGCACGCGCCGCTCATCGATCACCAGGTCAGGCAAATGGGGGGGAATGCCATCTATGAGCTGAATGCGTTTTTTGTCGGCCTGCTGCTGCACAAAGGTCAGGCTTGCATGGCACAGGGGCGCGATCGCCGTCGGGGCTAGGTGCAGGGTGATCTGGCCCGACTCAATTTTGGCCATATCGAGAATGTCGTTGATCAGCGCCAGCAGGTGGGAGGCGCTGGTCTCGACGGTGGTGAGGGCCTTGAGCTGTCGCTCGTTGATAGCGCCAAACACCTGCGCTTGCAGCCCCTCAGTCATGCCCAAAATGGCGTTGAGGGGGGTACGCAATTCGTGGCTCATGTTGGCGAGAAATTCGCCCTTGAGGCGGGTGGCCGCCTCGGCGGCGTGGCGGGCTTCTTCTAGGTCGTGCATATGCTGGTGCAGCTGGGCCTCCGCCCGCTTGCGATCGCTAATATCGGTCTGAATGCCAACAAAATGGGTGAGCTGGCCCTCGGGGTCATAAATGGGCGAAATGCTGAGGTGGTTCCAAAATGGCTCGCCATTCTTGCGGTAGTTAATCAGCTCTACGGTACAGTCTTCGCCAGCAGCAATAGCCTGACGCAGAGTATCCAGGCCAGGCTGCTCCAATTGATTACTCTGCAAGAAGCGGCAGTTATGCCCCATGGCTTCGGCCGCAGAAAAGCCAGTCATGCGCTCAAAGGCGGGGTTGGCGTAGATGATCGGGTTGCTGGGTTGGCGGGCATCGGTAATCACAATGCCGTTGTGGCTGGCGGCGATCGCCCGCTCCCGCAGGCGCAGAGTTTCTTCCAGCCGCTGGCGATCGCTAACATCGCGAAAAATGCCCTGCACCACCCGGGTCGTCCCCAGGGCGATGGTCGTCGCGGTAATATCCACCGGAATGTGTCGTCCATCGATGTGCAGGATGGGGACGTTTGAGGCTTGAAAATGGGGAATCTCGATAGAGTTCTGAAAGAGGGCGATGATCTCTGCCAGCTTCTCTGGCGGATGCAGTTGGGATTGGTGCATCTGGGTCAATTGATCACGAGAGCGGCCAAACAACTCCTCCGTTCGCCGGTTCACCTCCAGAATATGGCCCTCCATATCGGCTATTAGAATGGCATCGCTGGCCCCTTCCCTCAGGCCCCGGTAGCGGGCTTCGCGCTCCTCCAGGGCGGCGGTGCGATCGACCACCTGTTGCGCCAACGATTGATTGAGTTCTTCGAGCTGGCGTTCGGCCTGTTTGCGATCGCTGATGTCGCGTACCAGGGCTAGCACCTCATCGTCTCGGTAGGGCACCACCCGCACTTCTTCAATCTGAAATGTCTCTGCTGTGGATAGATCTTGCTCATAAAACTGGATGGCTTTAGTGGCCAGAGCCTGGGCAATCGCATCGAGCCGCTGCTGGGCCGCCACCGGCGGCAGCGATTCGCTCACATGGGTGCCGACCAAATTTAACAGCGGGCCGATCACATGGAATGTAGGGCTAGCGGCAAACTCTAGGTAGATGCCATCTTTGCTCAACCGCACCAGTAGATCGGGCAGCGCCTTCAGCAGCGCCCGCTGGTGGGCTTCGGTCTGCTGGAGGGCTAGCTCGGTGCGCTTGCGTTCGGCTTCGCCCTGTTTACGCTCGCTGATGTCGCGAATTAGAAACAGCACCTCATCGTCGCTGCACCGCACCGCCCGCAGTTCTTCTTGCTGGAGGCGATCTCCCACCAAAATCTGCTGTTCGTGGGTTTGCACCTCATGGGTCGCCAGGGCCTGGCTGATGGCCTGAAGATTGAGCTCAACCACGTCGGCGGGCAAAATCTCCGACACGTGGCGACCAA
>NZ_JAYGIH010000090.1:0-5171 GCF_034932455.1 Leptolyngbya sp. CCNP1308
TAAAGGCGCAGGGAAACAGCAGTAGGCCTGACCAGCCGATAAAGACAAAGCGATCGCGCTTGAGCCAGTCGTCGAGAACGTCGAACCATCCTCGCTCGGCTTGCGCGCGTCCCATTGCTATGGTCATGTCAAATCCTCTTTATATGACATCCAATCCATAAGGTCGCAGCTCTGATGGATCCAAGCTAGGCCTGGCAGAGCATAACCTCAAAGCAGGGGTTAGTAACTACTAAGTATTCCAGATATTAGAGCCAGGGAGAATAATATTCCTGCTCCAATCATCAATACCCCCTGTTTGAGTCGCACCGGTGGCCCTAGAAGACAAGCCTCTAGAGTCCAGGTTTCTATTTATGATAAGGAGTGTTCTATTTTTTTACAATCTGACATGTAATTTCTCAGGCTAGCGGGGCCTGGGCTTGGGCTCTGGTAAAGCGTATATTGACCAGAATGCCTGGCCTGGGCAGACCTCATGATGTTTAGACTGGGTTAATTCAGTGTTTATATAGTGTAAGACCAGGCGATGTGCCCACTTCGCTGGTTCCACTTCTGAGCAGAGCGGTGGCCTCGGGTGCGCCCGTACCAGACCTGCTGCTAGGTTTTCGTCACCCTTCTCTATAACTATCGCTTGTTAAGATCTATGACTGCCTCCCTGTCGTCTACTCAATCTCAAACCCTGAAGCGTACCGTGCTGGGGGCTCGCCGCCTGAGCAATATTTTTTGGGCTGTGGTGCTGACCTTAGGCGGGCTCGGGTTTGCCCTAGCTGGAGCCTCCAGCTACCTCAAACAGAACCTGCTGCCCTTTTCTGACCCAACTCAGCTGGTGTTTATTCCCCAGGGTATTGCCATGGGCTTTTATGGGGTGGTCGCCCTGGGTTTGGCCACATTCCTTTGGATTGTGATCAGTTTGGATGTGGGCGGTGGGTACAACAGTTTTGACAAGGCCAGCAACCGCCTCCAGATTGTGCGCAGCGGCTTTTGGGGCGAAAACCGCCGCATTGAGATTGAACACCCCCTCGAAGAGGTGACGGCGGTGCGGGTAGCCATTAAAGAAGGCCTCAACCCCAAACGCGCCCTTTACCTGCGTATCAAGGGCCGCCCCGATATTCCGCTGACCCGTGTGGGGCAGCCGATTCCTCTGGCTGAGCTAGAAAACCAGGGGGCTGAACTGGCGCGGTTTTTGCAGGTGCCCCTGGAAGGACTGTAGGAGGTCACTCAGGTGAGTTCTGGGCGACATCTCCCCCGCCCCTAGACCCGTGCGATACCATGGGGGGTCGGTTGAACTATTAGGAATTGACGCATTAATGGCTTTCTCTACACGCCCCTTTACCCTGGCCCTAGCCGCTCTACTGACCCTATGGTTGGGGGCCTGCACTAGTTCTCCCCCCGTAGACTCTACGGGTGAGGCTCCCGTAGACCCTGGCATGACCGAGGAAGTCGCGGCGGCCCCGACTGGGTTGCCCGTGCTGGAGGGGACCGCAACCGTGGAGATGATCGTGAACGGCAGCCCCATTGTGATGGAGCTAGACGGCGAGAACGCCCCGATTACGGCGGGTAACTTTGTGGATTTGGTGAACCGTGGCGTGTACGACGACCTGGTGTTTCATCGGGTGGTGCGCGACCCTGAGCCCTTTGTGGCCCAGGGCGGCGACCCCCAGAGCAAAGACCCCAGCGTGCCGGCTCAGCAGCTGGGAACGGGCAGCTTTATCGACCCCGACACCCAGGCTCCCCGCTACGTTCCGTTAGAAATTAAGCCCGCTGGGGCGGCAGAGCCCATCTATAGCCAAACCTTTGAAGAAGCCCGCATTAGCGATGCTCCAGAACTGACCCACACGCGCGGTGCGGTAGCCATGGCGCGATCGCAGGCGGTAGATTCGGCTTCGGCCCAGTTTTACATCACCCTGGCGGAGCTGCCCTTTTTAGACGGTAGCTATGCGGTGTTTGGCTACGTCACCAGCGGCATGGAAGTGGTAGATGCCATTGAGCAGGGCGATCGCATTGAGTCGGCGCGGGTCACCGCCGGGCTGGAGAATTTGAAGACTGAGTAGGCGAAACTCTGAGGATCAGGCCGTTGTTGTCACTGGGGTGGGGCTGGTCACAGCCCTGGGAACCACGGCAGCCGCGACCTGGGAAAATCTCCTGGCTGGGAAATCGGGCATTCGTATGGCCCAGCCGTTTCTAGACATGCCGGCGCGGCCCTTGGCCATGGTGGGTGATAGGCCCGCTGATTTTGAGGATTTGCTGGGGCTGGCGGTAGCGGAGGCGATCGCCGATGCCCAGCTTACCCTGCCCCTGCCCGACTGTGGCGTGGTGATTGGCTCTAGCCGGAGCTTTCAGGGCCGATGGGAACGGATGGCCCGCGCTCAGTCGTGGGAAGACAACCCCTGGCTGGCGGCGCTGCCACACATGGGGGCGATCGCCGTTGCCCGCCAGATTCAAGCCCAAGGCCCGGTGCTGGCCCCCATGGCGGCCTGTGCCACGGGGCTGACGGCGATCTTTCAGGGCTATGAACTGGTACGGCGGGGGCAGTGCGATCGCGTCGTGGTCGGTGCCGCCGAAGCGCCGATTACACCGCTCACTCTGGCGGGGTTTGAACAATTGGGAGCCCTGGCCATTACGGGCTGCTATCCCTTCGACGTCCAGCGCGAAGGCCTGGTACTGGGGGAGGGGGCGGCGGTGCTAGTGCTGGAGTCAGAAGCCTCCTGGCGGGAGCGATCGGGGCCAGAGGCCTACGGACGCATTCTGGGGGGCGGATTTAGCGTTGATGCCTACCATCGCACCGCGCCCGATCCGGGGCTGGGGGGCAGTCGTTTAGCGCTCAAGAATTGTCTTTACTACAGCGGTCTAAATCCTCAGCAGGTCAGCTACGTCCATGCCCACGGTACTGGGACGAGACTCAACGATGCCCATGAGGTGCAGCTATTGACGGAGGGGTTGGCTCCACTGCCGTGGATGAGTTCGACCAAGGGAGCGACCGGGCATACGCTGGGGGCCTCAGGGGCGATCGGTGCAGCTATTTGTTTGATGGCCTTGCGCCATCAGGTGCTGCCGCCGAATGTGGGTTGGCGACGGGAGAGTATTTACCCAAACCTAGTTACCGAGTCGATATCAGCTGCACTCCAGGCTTCCCTATGTTTGAGTTTTGGCTTTGGGGGGCAAAACGGGGTGCTGGCCCTTGGGCGCTGGGGCGATTCCGGAACAGATACTTGTTCCGAGTCGGTTCTCGAAAGCAGCGCAGCAGCAGCTTAAACGAACATTAAAGGTCGAGCCATAACAGGGGACTGGGGAATGACGCTGTGATCTGTTAGCCCAAACTGTTAAAGAACTTCATTGCCATCTGGGGCAGGTGGCTAACCTCAAACCAAAGCTGCTTGGGGCTGATGCCAAACAGGTATTGCAGGGCCACGAAGATCACCACCAGGCCAATGAGGGGGACAAGCCCGACGCTGAGAATTCTGAAAAATAGCTGGGAGACTAAAACCAAGACGGCGATCGCCGCTATCAGCAGCACCAGCTGAGAATCGGCAGAATTGAACAAAGCATCCATGGGGCAAGCAACGGTTGAAGGATCAATCGACAAAAAACTCAGGTCATCCTAACTCAGATGCCCAGAGCAATTGTGTGGTGACGGTTACGATGGATCGATGGATAGCTCAGGGCTACTGCTTTCGATCGCCGGAGGCAGTTTGACCCGAAGGGTTTCAAACCCCCACAGCAGCCCAATACACAGCACGGTGCTCAGTCCCACCCCCAGCCAAAACCGCTGGGCTACTACCGCCGACTGATCCATAGCCCAGCCCCCTAGGAGCGGGCCAATAAAGTAGCCAATCGTCCAGCATTGAGAGCTGACCGCGACATAGGCACCCCGCAAAGATTGCGGGGCCAAGTCGGACACCGTGGCCACAAAGAAGGGCTTGTAGGCCACCGATGCCAGGGATAGCAGACACAGCGCCACGATCGCCCAGACAAACTGGGCCTCGGCAAAGGTGCCCGCCGCCCACAGCAGGGCAAAGCCAAGACCCCAGAGGGCGATCGCCCCGGTCAGCACCCAAATTCGCCGCAGCGGCGTCAGCAAACTTGTGGTCGGAATTTGCAGCACCGCCCCCACCCCGATGTAGCAGCCGGTAAACAGACTGGCCGTGCTGCCGATCGACACCCCCGGTATCGGGTCGCTGCCCGCCATCACATTGGTGAAATACAGCGGAATGGTGCTGGTTACCAGAGCCACGTAGGTGGTGAAAAAGCTGTTGGCGGCCATAAATACCAGCAGGGCTCTATCTTTCAACGCGCTAACAATGCCGCCGCCCGCGCGTTCAGCCTTGAGCTGGGGCTGAAATTCTTCGGCCATGGCCCCCTGCACCAGCCCAAGAAAAGCCAGAAACATCACCCCACAGCCCACAAAAATCAGCTCTGGGTCGGCAGCCACCACGGTCAACAGAGCACTGCCGCCCAAAATACCCAGGCCGACGCCCACATACTCGGCGACACCCATGACAGCAAAGGCGCTGCTGCGGCCCTCTGACTCCGTCACATCCATGACGGCGGCACTGGAGGCCGTCCAGTAGAACCCCAGACTGAGGCCCAAAATAAAGCTGGCCACCACCAGCAGCCACAGGCTATGGGCAATCACCAAAATCGCCGATACCGCCACTCCTAACAGGGCGGCTAAGGTCAGCACCGCCCTACGGCCAAATTGGGGTGAGTCGGCCAGGGTGCCCCCCACAAAATGCCCCGCCACCTCGGTAATGGCGCACAGACTGAGGGCAAACCCGACGGAAGTCGCCGAAAACCCCATCTGGTTTACGAACAAAATAGGAATGTAGAAATTGATTAGCCCGTAGCTCACCTGAATGAGCAGCCGCCCTAGCGCCTGGATGGTGACCTGACGATTAGACAACTGGAGCGCGAAGAACAACTTCATGGGCTGAGGTCTAAAAACATAGCGGTTGGCCAGCTGGCTTCTTAGTCAGGCTTTACATCCAGATTTTATTCAACGGGGTGGAGTCAGACTCGTCTGTGTCAGAGACTGCATAACCCGGCTAAGACTGGTATAGCTATAGCCAGTCTGATTAGGACATAATCTAGAGGTAGAGACATCCCCACCTGTGTGCCATGGCCAAACCCTACAGCCTCGATTTGCGACAAAAAGTCGTTGACGCCATCGAACTGGATGG
>NZ_JAYGIH010000091.1:0-2379 GCF_034932455.1 Leptolyngbya sp. CCNP1308
GTCGGGTAGGAGGGCATACGTCGCCGCATCCCTCCCCCCAAAGAACCGGACTTGACAGTTACCCATCATCCGGCTCAAGCCTTCGCCCATGTACATGTCTGTGATTGTGACAGGCTTTGTGAATCAGCTCTAGATTGAGTAGATCATCGCCGCCGCCTTCTTTCACAGGCTGCTTGTGATGCGTTTGCAGCGTTTCGCCATTAAACAGATGCTCACCACACACCTGGCACTTCCATCGCTGACTCTGAGCTACATGATGGAGTTTGGAGCCACGAGCCAGTAGGACTTTTCCCATTCCGGTGCGGCGCTTGCGCCAGTAATCGGAGAGGGTTGGATCATCGGGGGAGAAGGTGCCCTTGACCCGAATATGGCGGCTAATCGGCGTATCGTAGACCTGGGTAAGCGCGAACGTGTGTTCTTTGCCATCTCGGTCTTGTGCCTTGGTTGCAAAGATCCAACTCCGACCCCGAAGGGTATGGAAGTATTTCTTCGCAATCCACCGCTTGCCCTTATTGCGGTGTCGCTTGTAAGACCATCTCCAGAGTGCTTTCCAGATTTGGTATTCCACATAGCTAAACACCCGCTTACTGGCCACATGACGATAGAAGTTACACCACCCCTTGAGTCTCGGGTTCAGGTACCGAATTACATCCACTTGTTTGATGTCTTTGTGACGTTTCAGCCACGATCTGATGTCATTTAGGAACGCTAGAACCTTATCCTTTTGGGGGCGAATGATGCAGTGTCCGTTAAAGTGGCGAATCGTAAACCCTAAGAAGTTGAACCCTTTGGTCACAGGGACGATTTGGGTCTTCTCGGGGTTGAGTTGGAGTCCTCGTTGCTGTAACCACGCCTGAATTTCAGGGAGGACAGCCTCGAGATCTTCCTGACTCCTAGCGGTCACGACGAAATCATCCGCATAGCGAATAAATCCGTACTTTGGGAGTTTACGCTGGTACGTGCTACCTTTGGCGCTCGGCAAGGGTGTCCTCGGCGATACCTTACGGTGCTTATCCAGCATTGCTCCTAGCCCGTCTAGAGCGATGTTCGCCAAGAGGGGCGAAATCACACCTCCTTGGGGAACGCCGTTAGGAGTCTCATAGAAGATATCTGACTCAACGTAACCTGCTTTGAGCCACTGCTTAATCAGCTCTCTGCCAGGGATTGCTCCGATAGCGTCAAGGATATAGCGGTGGCTGATATGGTCGAATGCCCCTTTGATATCGGCATCGAGCACCCATAAGTCATGCCCTTTCCGTAGCCGACTATGGCATTGGGTAATGGCATCATGGACACTTCTGCCAGGACGAAAACCGAAGCTGTTCGCCTCAAAGCGGGCTTCCCAGCTAGGTTCTAGGGCATTCTTGACCACTGCCTGTAATACTCTGTCTTGGACTGTGGGAATGCCCAATGGGCGTTGTTTCCCATTGGCTTTAGGAATATAGACTCGCCGGGCAGGTTTAGCTATCCAGGGAGTATATATCTGCATTGTTCGCCACAGCCACTCCCGCTCTTCCGTGCTGCGGAACGTCAGACCGTCAACGCCTGCCGTCTCTTTGCCACGATTGATTTGGGTGACTCGTTTTATCGACAGCAGCAAGTTAGCTTGACTGCGTAGCATCAGCTTCATCAGGCTTCTCACCCGATTCCACTGGTGTTGTTGGGTCGCACGATAGATGCGTTGTCTCAGGTTCTTAACCCGTTTCTGAATGAGCTTCCAGTTGATGTCTGCCCACTGCTGTCCGGTTCCCTTCGCTCCGATGTCATTGCTGACTCTATCTTTCACGTCGGTTCAGTTCCTTTACATTGGCTCTATGCGTGGAAGACTCGCTGGAAGTCTGCCCGCTTTCACGGTGGGGCAAAGCTTGAACCCCTATCCTGGGCGTTACCCCAGACATTCGCTTTCTCCAGCATCCTTTACCCGCTAAGTAATTCCGCTTCCCTTGCGGTCGGCCTACTGCGGAGGCATTGATGCTCCCGCAGAACCTATCGGGCTTACCGTGTTCCGTCCGTTCGAGATGCGACTCAGTAAGGTTCCGCCTACTACTCCGGTGGGACTTCTGTCCTTCGCTATCAGTCCATACACCCTGATAGCCACCCACGTACCTTTTGGTTAGAGTGTGTCAGCCTGATTTCACTCTCTACAAGTATTACGAAGCTTATAGCGATTCGCTGTCGCTAACCTATCTGAGTCTTCCTCTTGCAGTCTCTACAGAATTGGGCTTTCTGTAGGTACCGCTTTCGTGCCTTGCATTCCAGTGGGTTCATTACTTACTGCCACCGTAGGCGGAGTCAGTGACTCTGTTACGTGAGGACAAAGAGAAGGAGTCTTTGGAGAGGACGGCCTCTCGCTCGGAACGGGCAACTTTCACGTCGCAC
>NZ_JAYGIH010000092.1:0-1600 GCF_034932455.1 Leptolyngbya sp. CCNP1308
GGTGGCCGACAGCAGCTTCGCCGCTCTAGACTTGTTGGCGTCGGTGAGCCATCTCCCCCATCCTGTTCATGTCGTCACTCGACTGCGTTTAGATGCCGCCCTTGATAAACCCGCTCCGCCTCGGGACACCCACACCATCGGCCGCCCTCGTAAAGTCGGGCAACGCTTGCCCACCCTTGTATCTTGAAAAGTGTGGCAGACCGTCCCACCCTAGGTTAATCAAACCGCGTGTAGCTTGGGTCGCCGCACCTTAAGGATAAAACTCGAAAAATCGCCAGGAGCCTGTGACTCCGTATCGAGCAAGGACGAGTTTAGCTCAGAAGGTTACTGATTCAAGGTGGAGATGACCATGAACGACAGACTAGAGGATCGGCAATGGATTGGTATTGATGTCTCAAAGCGGTGCTTGGATGTCTACATTCGTCCGTTAGACCGTGCCCTTCAAGTGGCCAATAGTGAGGTGGGCCTCGTCGAGTTGCCCCAACACCTCGACGGCTTAGTCATTGGGTTAATTGTGCTGGAAGCCACCGGCGGCTATCAGACCTTGGCAGCGCGAACGTTGATGGGGCAAGGCTATCCGACGGTGGTGGTGAATCCGCGTCAAGTGCGCGACTTTGCCAAAGCGACGGGACGCTTAGCGAAAACGGACAAACTGGATGCTGAGGTGCTGGCGCATTTTGCCGACGCGATTCGCCCGGCGGTGCGGGCGATGGCGAGTGAGGACGGTCAGCAGCTTCAGGCCTTGGTGACCCGACGTCAGCAACTCGTCGAGATGCGCAGTGCGGAAAAGACCCGTCAGCGCACCGCACGCCCCACCGTCCAGGCGAGCATTGAGACCCACATCGAGTGGTTGGACGAGCAAATCAAAGCCCTTGATACCGACATTGAGGCGTTGATTCAGCAGAGTGAGCAGTGGCAGCGCACCCGTGACCTGCTGACCAGCGTCCCCGGTCTAGGGCCTGCCACCATTGGGGTGCTGGTGTCGCAGTTACCCGAACTGGGACGACTGTCCGCTAAACCGTTAGCCAGCCTCTGCGGCCTCGCGCCAATGAATCGCGATAGTGGCCAAATGCGCGGCAAACGGCAGATTGTCGGTGGCCGCGCCGCAGTGCGCACCGCGCTGTATATGGCGACCCTGGTAGCCACCCGACATAATCCGGCGATTCGGGAGTTCTATCAGCACTTACTCAAACGCGGTAAGCCCAAGAAGGTCGCCTTGATTGCCTCGATGCGCAAGCTGCTGACCATCCTCAACGCCATGGTGGCCCATGGCACCCTTTGGCAAGCCCCAGCTTGCTCATTGCCGCCAGCCGCCACCCCCGTGATAGCCACTACATAGCAGGGTGAGCTTGACAAACAAGATAATCGCTAAAAACTCGATTGGAGGAGTCCACCACCCGCTGGCAGTCCCTTACCCTGGAGGGCTGGTATGGTCAGCAAACCTACACCTTAGAGTGGGTCTCGCAAACTGCTGTGTGGTACCACACTGGACGTCCTCCTGTCCCCATTCGTTGGGTCTTGGTGCGTGACCCACTGGGCCAGTTGGAGCCTCAGGCCTTTCTCTGTACTGATCTTGATGCGCCCCCCGCCCAAATCTTGC
>NZ_JAYGIH010000093.1:0-1524 GCF_034932455.1 Leptolyngbya sp. CCNP1308
CTTGCTGTGCTAGGTCAAAGCCAAGGCGCGGTCATTCATGCAGAGTTTTCGCGAGATGGGCGCCGGATCGTCACAGCGTCCGTCGACAGCATCACAGTGTGGGATGCTCAGAGCGGTGACGCGCTATTCTCACATCAGAACCCTACGATTCACGCTAGTTTTTCAGCCGACGGGCAACAGATTATTACTATATTTGGTTACAATTCACCTGAAGGATGGTCATCTGACGCCAGAGTGTTTGATTCGCAGACTGGCGAGTTAAAGTTCACACTTATTACTGATCAACTTGTGCTGTATGCTGAATTTTCTGCAGACGGACAGCGCATTGTTACAGCGGGAGAGGAGTCTGCAATGGTGTGGGATGCGCACACCGGTGAAGCTATCGCTGACCTTGTAGGGCACTTCGATGGCGTTCTCAGTGCAGCCTTTTCCCCAGATGGGAGGCGGGTTGTTACAGTGTCTCCGGACACTACCGCGCGAGTATGGGACACCGAGACCGGTGATGAGGTTTCAATTCACCGAGGTCACACAGATTTGGTATGGAGTGCTGCGTTCTCGCCTGACGGATCGCAAATCGTTACCGCGTCTAGCGATAACACCGCGCGTGTTTGGAGCGCCGAGACTGGTGAATTGCGCTTCGCTCTCGCCAATCTTGAGGGTGCGGGTGTCTATGCCGCCGAGTTTTCGCCTAACGGGCGGAAAATCCTTATGATGTCTGCTGATGCCGGTCGGATTTGGGACGCGCAAACGGGTGAGGAGCTTGCCATGCTTGGCGGTCATGCAGGGAAACTCCTGCATGCTGAGTTTTCGCCGGACGGGCACAGGATTTTGACTGGATCATCAGATGGTATTGCGCGTTTATGGGGAGCCCAGGCCATTGGCCCTGCCGCCGTGCTTCTCGGTCATACAAATAGCGTAAGGTTTGCAGAGTTCTCACCAGATGGAGAGAGAATCGTGACAGCATCGTGGGACGGTACCGCGCGTGTTTGGGGGGCGGAAAGCGGCGATTTGCTCACCGTTCTCGAGGGGCACACACCTCTTTCGCACGCGGAGTTTTCGCCGGATGGCCACCGGATCGTGACGGCGTCCAACGACAACACCGCGCGTGTTTGGGATGCGCAGACTGGCAATGAGCTCGCCGTGCTTGCCGGTCACGGATCATTTATCACGCATGCCGCGTTTTCGCCTGACGGGCGGCGGATCTTGACGGCGTCCGGCGATTACACCGCGCGAGTTTGGGATGCGCAGACGGGGGATGAGCTCACCGTACTCGCCGGCCACACAGAGGGGCTCAACCATGCCGCGTTTTCGCCGGATGGGCACCAAATTGTTACAGCATCCACCGACAAAACTGCGCGTGTGTGGGACGCGCAATCAGGTGCCGAGCTCGCCGTGCTTGAGCGTCATATAGCTAGCGTTCGGTATGCAGAGTTTTCTCCAGACGGCCGGCACATGCTGACACTTTCGTGGGACACTCCGGATAGAGGAGTAAGGTTTATCGGGGAGGCAAGCGTTTGGGCTGTC
>NZ_JAYGIH010000094.1:0-1455 GCF_034932455.1 Leptolyngbya sp. CCNP1308
CCCCGCCTTCATGATGTGGGTGATGGATACCTGTCGCTGGATCGTCGAGGTCGTCTTACGACCGCAGCAGACCAAAGGATTTGTCCTGCTGAAGAAACGCTGGGTCGTCGAGCGTACCTTCGGATGGCTGATGGGATGCCGACGCTTGGTGCGAGACTACGAACGGCTACCGGAAACGTCAGAAACCCTCATCTACCTTGCCATGATCCGTATCATGGTTAGGCGATTGGCATGATTTTTGACCCCATCGGACTTTTCAAACACCCTCTTAGCGTCTTTAACCTTTATAGGAGTTGATGAAAAAATATAAAGTGTCAAACGATCTCTGTATTACTTAAACGGATTGAGAAACTTTACTGTCACTTCTATATTCTTATCAGACAACAAAATAGTCGCATCATGAATCTCATTTTCATTAGAATCTACAACTAGGCTACCAAGAACCTCGTTTTGCAGATCTTGAGTGTCAGTTTGTATTGTAAGAGTGAAATCTTTAACTGGTGTCTCGCTTCTATTAAATAGATCTAAGGACGTTCTATGAAGAGAATTGATTGGCTTCCCTTTGTACTCTAACTTGATATCTTTTTTAACCTGGGAATCTACCTTTAACAAAGATACTTGTTCTTTTTTAACAACTTCTATAATTTGCGGTTTTTGTCTGGATAAAAAGTTGACAATTAACCATCCGATTATGCCAACAACTATTCCTGCAATAAAAACCACATAGTTTGAAAAAGCTTCATTTAAGAAGAGATTACTTGAATCCTGATTTTGAGGACTACTTGGAATTTGCAATAGTATGAAGCGATAGATGGGATTCCAAAGCATAGGAATTGGATGTATCAAAATCTAATGGGGCTTTCTAAAACGCTAAACATATGAGCTTCAAAACTGCCTATGGAAACTGCGGCATAACTATGTATTAAGTGCCAGATTTGCTAAATAAGACCCCGTACTGCCCGCAGTATCCAGCAGATCTACGGGATAATACCCAGATTTTAAGGAATTAAACAGAATATTTGCTGTATAAGTCCGAGGTTTTGGGGTGCTATCCGGCAGATCTGATGGTTAATCCCGGAGATAGGAGTGCTTATCCGTCAAAAGTGCTGGATAAGATCCCTGCCTTCGGAGTTATCCAGCATTTACGCTATTGGATTATCTCCACTGCCAGTACTCTTGCTTCTATACGGTTGACGGGGAGATTTTGTACCAGTCTTCTTTCTCCTTAAGCCGTTCAGCAGAACGGTGACCACACAGAACTCGAAAATCTTGGCGCTGTCCGCAGGTGCTCGCAACACCTACAAACAGTTGCCTAAGCGAAGGGGTTACCCCCTCCGCTCGGCTTCAAAACCGTGCGTGAGACTTTCACCTCACACGGCTCCTCAGCAGGTGAGTCGTTGTCATTCGTACGGAACGAGCGGTGACGACCTGCCCCATGTGCCTGGTCGTGGCAGT
>NZ_JAYGIH010000095.1:0-1293 GCF_034932455.1 Leptolyngbya sp. CCNP1308
GACCCGTTGCCCCAAACACTGATTGACCAGGCCGATCGGGCGCTTTATAGGGCTAAGCAGCAGGGGCGCGATCGCTTCCAGGTGTTCGGCACTGAGCCGGCACAACACTCGTGACGTTCCATAACGGTTTTGCTCCCAGCCTGCTCCACCAATACTTCTATAGAACCCTTGTATGGAGAGGGTTTCCATGATTTATGTACAGTTGCGCGCGCAGGCAACTATGATGCCCGTGGAATCCACTACGATATGGCGTGCCCCACCGTCAGTCTGAACCGGCATGACGACCGACAATGCTCCCAATCGGCGCGATACCGTACTGTGGTCGGGTACCGGGAGGGCAATCTGCATCAACTGAAACAACGACTCGACAAAGCCCTGAGCTTGACGCCCGGCCAGATGGAAGAGGCTCTTGAAGGTCGCTACCGTCGCAATCGCCCCATCACTGTAGGTCTGAGAGGCTCCTCTCCCTCCTGTGGATGTTGTCACCAGCCACTGCTTTAGGGCATCTTCGCTCAACCAAACAGTGAGGCTGCCGCGCTGCTTCAGCCCAGCGGTATACTCAGACCAGTTACGGACTCGGTACTGCATCGGCGTCAGGTTTTGGGTGGTACTTAAACCTTAGGCCGTTACCCCGTCCGTAACCCTCCCTTTCATGCAACAACGCCGATACGTGTGGATCTGGTGCGATCGCGCCATTCCCCTAGACCAACCCCTACTACGCCACATAGCTATTGATCGCCTGGCGCACTATGCACACTGGTTGAAAATTGCCGCCGCCTAATGGGTTAGATGGCTCCAAAGCCCCTATATTCTGTTACACGAGATACGGTTACACGCAAGACAGACTGTGGAGGGCACATGGTGTTGATCGTCCCCCAATCTGTCAAGGCGTAATTAGAAAAACAGTGCAAACTCACATATTTGCAAACAAATCGTCACACAGGCCCAGGATGAATGACACAACCGGCGATGCTGAGCGGCTGGCGGCGGTGCAGCGGTACCACATCTTAGACACGCCGCCGGATGGTGCCTTTGACCGCATAACGGCGATCGCCGCGCGTCTGTTTCAGGTGCCGATCGCGTTGGTGACCGTGGTTGATCACGATCGCATTTGGTTTAAATCGCGCCACGGGTTGGCCATAGAACAGATTGATCGGGAGCCAGGGCTGTGCGCCTCGGCGATTTTGCAGAGCGAAGTCTATACCATTGCCGATGCCCTGCAAGACCCGCGCACGCTGACGAATTCTCTGGTGCGGGGCGAGTTTGGCCTCAGGTTTTACGCCGCTGCCCCCC
>NZ_JAYGIH010000096.1:0-1114 GCF_034932455.1 Leptolyngbya sp. CCNP1308
CTTGGTGCGAGACTACGAACGGTTGCCGGAAACATCGGAAACCCTCATTTACCTCGCCATGATCCGTATCATGGTCAGGCGATTAGCATGATTTTTGACCCCATCCGACTTTTCAAACACCCTCTTAAATACCCCTCTGGCCCAGGGTTGATTCAATGTGATGAGATAAAAATTAAGCTGTAAGGTACCGTCTCTCCCTGGTGTTGCTATGAACCTCATAGAAGCCTTGCAGGCCGTCCCTGATTATCGCAAGGCTCGTGGGAAACGCCACCCGTTATGGATCATTTTGGTGTTCATTGTGATGGGGAATTTAGCCGGGTATCGCGGCAATCGTCCATTGGAGGAGTTTGCGCAACGCTACGGCGCAGAGGTGGCCCGCCTATTGCAGATCGACCTTGATGCGGTGCCGTCCTTTTCGACGTTCCGGCGAGCACATATGGGGCTCGACTTTGCTGCCCTCAGCGACACCTTCGCTCGATGGATGCGCCAGCATATGACGGTGGATGACGATGTGTACGCCATTGACGGGAAACGGATTCGGCAGCCGATAGTGGATGATGAGGGCAAAACTCGCTTTGTCGGGCTTGTCAGTGTCTTTGCTCAAAGCCAAGGTGTCACGGTCGATTTAGCTGCGCTGACCACGGCTGAAAATAGTGAGTTGAAGGTGGTGCAGTACCTGCTGGAGAAACTTCACCTCACTGGAGTGGTTTTCAGCCTAGATGCACTTCACGCCCAAAAAAACACTGTCGCTCATTGTTGAAGGTGGCAATGACTACTTAGTGGCCGTCAAAGAGAACCAAGGAAAGCTGTATCGTCAGATTGAGACCCTCATTCGCTATCGTCGCCCTCGCCAAATCGCGTCAACGCCCTTTGAGTGCCAGCATGGTCGCCAGGAACAGCGGTTAGTCAGGGTATATTCAGCCAAAGGTATTGATCCTCAACGCTGGCTGGGTGCAAAAACCGTCCTCTGTGTCGAGCGACGGCGATGTATAGCTATAGCCAGTCTGATTAGGACATAATCTAGAGGTAGAGACATCTCCACCTGCGTGCCATGGCCAAACCCTACAGCCTCGATTTGCGACAAAAGGTCATTAATGCCATCGAACTGGATGGG
>NZ_JAYGIH010000097.1:0-1052 GCF_034932455.1 Leptolyngbya sp. CCNP1308
GGCTCTACCGGGTTGATTATGCAGTTGCAGTAGGAAAATGCCAGCTAATGAGGCAGCGTAATTTGAATCGCTCAAAATTTCTGAACCCGTAGCCAGAGCGTTTGATGAGCTTCAAGCGATTGTTGATGCCCTCCACCACCCCACTGGTCGTTCTGTGCTCAAAATACTGCAGAATCTCACCCAACCATCGTCGTATCGTGGCCACTGAGTTCGGGTAGAGGGGCTGCGCCGTGGCCATCCAGTCCAGCAAGTCAACCAGGGCTTGAGTGCCGGTTTTCGCGTCAAACACCCCTCGGAAGGTTTCCTTAGCTTGGTGCATGAGCGCCAGTTTGGGGGCAACGGCCTTCACCGCAGCGAGTTTCTCGATTTGCTGGTCCGTCAGATTCTCCTCCGGTTTCAGGACGGCGTACTTGCTGTTTTTGAGCGCCGCTTGCGCCGCCTCTGGAGTAATGCCTTCCGGCAAGTCTTCGGGGTGACGCCGAAACGCGTTGCGCGCTTGGTTGAGTTCATCAGTGACCAACTTCATCACATGAAAGCGATCCGCCACAATCTCAGCTTGGGGCATTAATCGCCGGACTAACCCCCGATAATTGCCGGATAAGTCGATGCTGACTTCCTCAATGTTCGATAACACCTCACTTCCCCAAGCCAACAACACCGTCTCAATAGCGGCATGGGTGCGGGCGGGGGCCATCCCAATGAGGGCGTGCGTGTCAAGGTCACTTAGAACGACCACAAAGTCTTTGTGACCTTTGCGCAGGGCGATTTCATCGATCCCTAAACGACGCAACTGACTCACGTCGATATCGACTTTTTTGCGCCCATATACTCCACCATTGACCACACGATATCCTCACTCAATCCCTGATGACGGGCCACATTAGCACTATCACTGTGGATCACTTGCTGAACCACCCGCTCGGCATAGCGGTCGGTATAGCTCCGCCGGTCCCCCACAAACTCCAAGTCCTCGCTGAACGGCTTACCACACACCGCACACTTAAACTGGCGGCGGTTAACCCGTAACCAGGTCTGGCCATAGTGACTGATGG
>NZ_JAYGIH010000098.1:0-933 GCF_034932455.1 Leptolyngbya sp. CCNP1308
CCTGTGGGAGCAGTTTTGCCAGTGGGTGACCAGCACCGAGAACCGCCTGTATGTGGGCTGGTTTGGCGTGTTGATGATCCCCACCCTGCTTGCTGCGACCGCCTGCTTCGTCGTCGCGTTCATCGCGGCCCCTCCCGTCGACATCGACGGCATCCGTGAGCCCGTTGCCGGCTCCCTGATGTACGGCAACAACATCATCTCCGGTGCGGTTGTGCCCTCGTCTAACGCCATCGGCCTGCACTTTTACCCCATCTGGGAAGCGGCTTCCCTCGATGAGTGGCTGTACAACGGTGGCCCTTACCAGTTGGTGATTTTCCACTTCCTCATCGGCGTCTTCTGCTACATGGGTCGTGAGTGGGAACTGAGCTACCGTCTCGGCATGCGCCCCTGGATCTGCGTTGCTTACAGCGCACCTGTGGCCGCTGCCACCGCCGTGTTCCTCATCTACCCCCTGGGTCAAGGCTCCTTCTCGGACGGTATGCCTCTGGGTATCTCGGGTACCTTCAACTTCATGCTGGTGTTCCAGGCCGAGCACAACATTCTGATGCACCCCTTCCACATGCTGGGTGTGGCCGGTGTGTTCGGTGGCTCCCTGTTCTCCGCCATGCACGGTTCGCTGGTGACCTCTTCACTGGTGCGTGAGACCACCGAAGCTGAATCTCAGAACTACGGCTACAAGTTTGGCCAAGAAGAAGAGACCTACAACATCGTTGCAGCCCACGGCTACTTCGGTCGGTTGATCTTCCAATATGCCAGCTTCAACAACAGCCGCTCTCTGCACTTCTTCTTGGGTGCGTGGCCTGTGATTGGCATCTGGTTCACCTCCCTGGGCATCAGCACCATGGCGTTCAACCTGAACGGGTTCAACTTCAACCAGTCGATCCTCGATAGCCAAGGTCGTGTGATTGGCACCTGGGCGGATGTGATCAACCG
>NZ_JAYGIH010000099.1:0-776 GCF_034932455.1 Leptolyngbya sp. CCNP1308
ATGAGTAAAGACTACCCCAGCAACTTAACCCGAGACCAGTACGAGCTTCTGAGTGATCTACTGCCCGCCGCCAAGCCCGGTGGCCGTCCCCGCAGCGTGGAGTTGTGGGAGGTTCTCAACGCCATCCTGCATTTACTCGTCGAGGGGGTTCAATGGCGGGCATTACCCGGAGACTTTCCGCCGTGGCAGACGGTGTACACCTATTGCCGCAACTGGTGCAAGGATGGCACCTGGGTCAGGGTTCATGACCATCTCCGGGAATGGGTACGCATTGAGCAAGACCGCCATACCCAACCCTCTGAGGCTGTTCTGGATAGCCAAAGCGTGAAAAGCGCGGCCTTCGTGCATGAGGCGGTGGGTTACGACGGGGGCAAAAAGATTAAAGGTCGCAAACGGTTCGCGGTCGTCGATACATTGGGCCTAGTGGCACGGGTGTTGGTCACCGCTGCCAGTGTGCCCGAGCGGGAGGGTGGCAAGCAGGTGCTCGCTCGAGTTAAAGACATGGGATCGTCCATCGCTAGGCTAAATCTGATTTGGGCGGATGGGGGCTTTGACGGCCCCGCCTTTATGATGTGGGTGATGGATACCTGTCGCTGGATCGTCGAGGTCGTCTTACGACCCCAGCAGACCAAAGGATTTGTCCTGCTTAAGAAACGCTGGGTGGTCGAACGTACCTTCGGCTGGTTGATGGGATGCCGACGCTTGGTGCGAGACTACGAACGGCTACCAGAAACGTCAGAAACCCTCATCTACCTCGCCATGATCCGTATCATGGT
>NZ_JAYGIH010000100.1:0-757 GCF_034932455.1 Leptolyngbya sp. CCNP1308
GGCGTTGCATAATTAGAGTATGAATTGAGGATGAGTTGTGATGCAGTGTCCTGAATGCGGCGGCACCCATATCCGTAAGAATGGGAAAAAGCAGGGTAAGCAAAATCACATTTGCGTAGCCTGTGGTCGCCAGTTTATCGACTGCTACGAACCTCATCGGGGCTATCCAGACGACGTCAAACGTCATTGCCTCCGACAGTACGTCAATGGAACTGGCTTCCGGGCTATAGAGCGAACAACCGGGGTTCATCACACCACCCTCATCACCTGGGTCAAACAGGTGGGCGACCTGCTGCCCGATGCCTATGCTCCCGATACCACGCCTGAGGTCGGTGAACTTGATGAGTTGGAAACCTTTGTTGGGGCAAAAAAAACAAAATTTGGCTCTGGACAGCGGTGAATCACGTTGCCCCAGGGATTTTAGATTGGGTCATCGGGAACCACAGTGCGGCCACCTTCGCGCCCTTGTGGGATCGAATCAAGGACTGGGCCTGTTACTTCTGGGTCACCGATGGCTATCCGGTTTATCCTCAGTTCATCCCGGAGGGTGACCAGATCGTCAGCAAAACTTATATGACTCGGGTGGAAGGTGAGAACACCCGCTTGAGACATTATCTCGCTCGCTTGCACCGGAAGACTCTGTGCTATTCCAAGTCCGTAGACATGCTGAAGCACTCTGTTCGTTTGCTACTTCACTACCTCAAGTTCGGTGACGTGCCCATTCCAAAGTCAATTCATACCTGAATTCAGCAACGCC
>NZ_JAYGIH010000101.1:0-683 GCF_034932455.1 Leptolyngbya sp. CCNP1308
CCTGCCCCTGCAGCTGAGTGCAGCGTTCAAGGGTGCACTCTACCGCAATATGCCCAACGGTGGTTTGCTCAAACTGGTAGATAAACGCCTGTTCTGCCTTTAAAAATTGCTGGGCTTCGGTGACGGTAGTTTGCAGAATGTCGTCTAAATTGAGCGATTGGCGAATGTGCTGGGCTATGCGGTTAACCAGTCGTTCGCGGTCAATTTGATCTTGCAGGGCCGCCTTCGCGCGGCGGCGTTCGTCCACTTGCTTTTGCAGGGTTTGATTGGCCTGGGCCAGGCCGAGGGTACGATCGGTCACAATGTGTTGCAGGGTATCAATGGTGACCTGAGTTTCGGCCAAATCGACTTCCTGAAGCAGGCTGGTGGGGGTGAGCAGCCCTACCAGCTGATCTTGGGCATTGACCACCGCCAACCGTCGCACCTCATGGGCCTGCATCTGCTGATGGGCCTGCCACAGCGATGCCTGGGGGTGAATTCGCAGTACCGGCGACTGCATCATCTCAGCCGCCGTCCAGTTGGCCAGCAGTGATTGACTATCGTGCAGTCGCAGAAGATCGCGCTCGGTGACGATGCCCATGGGCGGGGCACCGGGCTGCCCGGTTTCGGTAATCACCAGACAGCTAATGCGATGCTGATCGAGGGTTTTGGCCAGCTCTAACGCCGACAGGGTAGGGCGGGCA
>NZ_JAYGIH010000102.1:0-683 GCF_034932455.1 Leptolyngbya sp. CCNP1308
GATGTTGTGAAATTTCAGAAAGGCGAGATGCAGCTGGCTGATGATCAGGTTCTCGTCGTTCCGTGGATCGCCGATTATCGCCTTCTTCGTGGAAACGGTCCTCTGCAGGTCGATGCCATCGTCGCCGAGCGCGAAGAGATCTCCGTCATAGAAATACGGCTGAACTGCCGGTCCCAGGCCGTAGACGGAGTCGAGTTCGAACGCCGGGGTTCGGAAGTTGCGGATCGCCAGCGGATCGTTCTGCTGTTCCAGATGCGACGTGGTATCGAGCGTCAGGTCGTGGTCGACGAACTGCCCGAAGAACGTGAAGCCGGCGGGAATGCGCGGATTTGCACTCGGGTTGCCGCCGCCGTTCATCGGCCCGGGGCTGCCGTCGGCGGTTGTCGCCGCGCCCAGCCGTTCGGCATCGTCCAGCCCAAACGATTTCAACGATCGAAGATGTGGGTATCGCCTCCCGAACCGGCCTGTTTCCTGGAACCTGCCTTTCGGTACGCTGAGTCCCCTGTGCCAGGCATCGCCACCATGCGCCACGACAACCTCCCTTTGAACGCACCCGCGGTACGGGCATGATCAAAGTATGGCACGTTAAGATTGTATTTGGAACAGGTCGCAACCTGGCCGTGGGCGCCCCGCCTTGCCCTTCCCCCGCGCCTCCCCTATAAGCCCGCCTGCCGCGCCGACAC
>NZ_JAYGIH010000103.1:0-644 GCF_034932455.1 Leptolyngbya sp. CCNP1308
CGGCAGTAGTGGTGCCATTTTTATGCTCAACCCGTCGCGCGATCGCATGGAAATTGTCACCACCTGGGGGCCAGAGCTAAACTCGCAGCCATTGTTTAGCTCCTTTAGCCCCTCAGACTGCTGGGCCCTGCGCCGGGGGCGATCACACCAGGTCGGCCCCCACAGCCTGGGGCTGCGCTGCCGCCATGCTGAGACGGCGGCGGTGGCCAGCACCACCCTTTGCCTGCCCCTACTGGCCCAGGGCGAAACCCTGGGGTTGTTTTATCTCAGTGCCCGTGAGATAAAACAGCCCACCCAGCAGCTGGCCCGCGCCGTAGCCGAGCAAGTGGCGCTGGCCTTGGCCAACCTGCATTTGCGCGAAACCCTGCAATACCAGAGCATTCGCGACCCGCTCACCGGGTTATATAACCGCCGCTACCTCGAAGAGACCCTGACGCAGGAAATTGAGCGCGCCCAGCGCCAACACCACCCGATTGGGGTGATCATGCTCGACATCGATCACTTCAAGCGGTTTAACGATGTCCATGGCCACGCTGCGGGCGATCGCGTGCTAGAAGCCGTGGGCCAGCTGCTGCGCGACAGCGTGCGGGGGTCTGATATTGCCTGCCGCTACGGCGGTGAGGAGATGACCCTGGTACTGCCTG
>NZ_JAYGIH010000104.1:0-636 GCF_034932455.1 Leptolyngbya sp. CCNP1308
GTCCCGAGGCGGAGCGGGTTTATCAAGGGCGGCATCTAAACGCAGTCGAGTGACGACATGAACAGGATGGGGGAGATGGCTCACCGACGCCAACAAGTCTAGAGCGGCGAAGCTGCTGTCGGCCACCACCACAATGGGCCGATTTCCCAACCAGCGTCGGACTTGAACCAGCCTCTGTCTAACCCAATCGGTCAACGCCTTGTGCCGTCGCCCTTGGGTTTGGTTGTAGCGCTCTGACGGGGCGAGTACTGTCAAAAACGGCAAGGCCCAAACGCGCTGTGCCCAGGGAATCGGCACCAGCAGCATCAGGCTGAGCCAACGCAGCCCACTGGTCTTGACGAAATGCTCTTGGCTCGAACGCACCGGATCACGATAGATGCCCCGCGCTGCAATCCGCTTTCCCCACCGTCGTTCGATGGTGTCATCGAGACCCATGACGATGACTCCATCAGACGCAAAGGTTCCCACCAAAAGGTTTACTAAGATACGACTCGCCTGTCGAGATGACCAGACAGCCCGGTTCAGCACCCGATGATAGCGCTGAAATTGAGGCTCCTCACCCAGCCCCATCACCCGCAAAATCTGGCTCACCGTCCGTTTCCCCGGAGCCAGCAGCGCTCCTATCACTAGGGTTAA